>NZ_QRMX01000027.1:25056-26012 GCF_003472805.1 Acidaminococcus sp. AM05-11
TACCCTGAAGGGCGGCACCGTATCCGGTGACGTGTATGCCGGCTATTCTACAGAAGGTTCCGTAGACGGCAATACCATCAACCTGTACAGCACGGACGTGTCCGGCGCCAGCCTTTACGGGGGCGGTGGCACGGGCTCCGAATTTACCAATAATACGCTAAACGTCTATACCCTGGGCAACAGTGTGGCGAATATCGGCAATTTCCAGAATATCAATTTCTACGTTCCTGATGAGGCCAAGAATACAGAAAATGCCACTATGCTTACCGTCACAGGGTCGGCGGACATCACCAATACGGCCATTAAAGCTGGCATTGCAGACCTGACAGGCTACACGGACGGCACGGTGATTACACTGTTGACGGACGACCAGGGCCTGACGGGTCTCAAGTCGGCTGCCGTAGGCACTCTCACGGACAGCGGCTTTGCCCAGACGGGCTATTATCTCACCAAGAGCAAGGACGGGAAGTCTATTGCTCTTACCATTGGCACAAAGCCCACGGATTATGTGTCCATCGTGACCAATGGCCTCACGTCGACCTATCCGGACTACGATACAAAGTATCTTGCTAATACCAAGGGAAACAAGGTTACGATTACGGGCAGTACCTTTGCAACGAATCTCTATGGTGCCTATGCCAGTGGAGTCGAGACCTCAGATAATACGGTCGCTGTCTCTGCGGGTACGGTAAATGCATCCATCTACGGCGCCTTTGGCGGCAGCAGCGGTATGAATAACACGGTTACCGTCGGTGCAGCAGACACAGACGGCCCGACCATTACAGGGAATCTCTACGCCTATGACGGTACAGGTATCACCAGCGGCAACACGGTCACTGTAAATAGCGGCTCTGTGGGCGGCACGGTCTACGGCGGCCGCGCTGATGCGGTCACGTACAATATAGTTACCGTAAACGGCGGTACCATTGACCAGGGAATCTACGGCGGCTATGCCA
>NZ_QRMX01000028.1:0-25749 GCF_003472805.1 Acidaminococcus sp. AM05-11
TTTTAATAACTCACATACATATCATACGAGGGGAGAGGAAAGCATCACTACCTCTTTTAAAGGTAGTGATGCAGGAGAGTGGATACCCCGAGCCAGCACACTTCAGGTTCGCTGACCGCACCAACTGGTGGCTATGTTTTCAAAAATAGTCAGCGCTCCGTCGCTTTTTTGAAAATATACCCCAAAGAGAACGGAAAGGCAAACATTGCGAACAAGCACTCCAATTGCACCCATTTTAGTAACGCCCCACCCCACCCTCTCCCTTCAAAAAAAACGACTTGCGCCCTCTCCCGAGTTCGCAAGTCGTTTTCATATTCTTCTTTGTTTTTACTTCTTCTTTTCTTCCTTCGCCGCTTTTCCACCCTTACCATTCTTCCCTGCTTCAAGCGTTACTGGAGGTACCGGGGATTCTGCAGCGGCTTTCTTCTCTCCGCTTTCCTCCCCCAGCTTCCCAGCCCACTCAGGCCGTTCTTCCACCCGTGCGCGGAACAATCGTGCCAGTTCCCGCAGTTTGGCGTGGTTGGGGATGAGATACACATAGTCGCCGGCTAGTAACCGTGTATCTCTCTGGGGAATCAGGTCCTGGTCGCCCCGGCGGACGCTGACTACCAGCGCTCTGCCCGGGAAGCGGATTTCTGCCAGGGTCTTGCCCTCCACCGGGGACCCGCCTTCTACCGCTTCTTCCAGCAGGTTCTGCTGGGCGGGGGCCACCAGGTTGTTCTTGTTCCGCTCGTGCTTGTCGATGATTTTCTCCAGCATGGCGTCAAAGATCGGGGTGTCGTGGCAGAGTTCGCCGGCTGCATAGGCAAACAGGGACACGATGCCCAGGGGCACCAGGTGATAGAACCGTCCTGTCAGTTCCAACAGCAGCAAAATGGCGGTAACGGGGGCCCGGACGCAGCCGGTAAAGAACCCGGCCATGGCAAAGACCACCATGTGGAGCCGGTATTCGGGAGGCAGCCAGCCCATTTCCATGGCTACGTTGCCGTAGATGGCGCCGCAGACAGCGCCCAGTACCAGCATGGGCTGGAGGCTGCCGCCAGGGGCTCCGGACCCGGTGCTGAACAGGGTGAACACAAACTTGCCCACCAGCAGCACCAGGAGAATGGCCAACGTCCCCTTCAGCTCCACCATATCCTCGATGATATTATCCCCGGCACCCAGCACTTCAGGCAGGAGATAGGTCAGGGGAATGGTTAAGAGAAGCGGGAACGCCAGCTTCATCCAATGGTAGCGGAAAATGGGCAGGCCGTAAAAGCGCCCCATGTTCATGCTGCCCTTGTTGAAAGCCACCCCCATAAGCCCGGTAAAGAGCCCCAGCCCGATCAGGAGCGGCAGGTATTCCACCGGCATAATGGGCATCTTGGGAATCAGGAACACCGTTTCCCAGCCAAACACCGAATGCACCAGCACCGTGGCCACAATACAGGCCATCAGGGTGGGTACCATGACCATAGCGGACATATTCTTGTGGATGGTTTCCATGGTGAACATGACCCCCGCCATAGGGGCGTTAAAGGCCGCAGCCAGCCCTGCCCCGGCACCGCTGCTGATCAGCGCCCGCTCCTCCAGATTGGTGTTATTGAGGAGGCGGCTAATGCCCTGGCCGGACATGGCCCCAATCTGTACCGAAGGCCCTTCCCGGCCCATGGACAGCCCGGCACCAATACCCAGGGACGTATCCACCAGTTTGACAAAGATGACCCGGGCCCAGTGGGGACTTTTGGTCAGTCCCAGCACAATGCCCCGGACCTGGGGAATGCCGCTGCCGCCTGCCATAGGCGCCCAGCGGACCAGGCCGCCCATGATGATGGCCAGCACCACCAGGGCCCCTACCCATAATAAGACGTACGCGGGAGGCACGTTCTGCAGAAATTCCACCATGGAATCCCGCCGTTCAGCCACAAAACCCAGCCCCAAACGCAGGAGAGTGATCAATAAGCCGGCCGCCACTCCCACCAAAATGCCCTCGAAGGCCAGACGCAGCTTCAGACCGGGTATGTGCAGCATACCCTGCAGCGTCTTTTCCCGCTCGCTTTTATTCACTCGTACTTCTTCAGATCGTCGAACAGGCCGGTGAAGTCCAACGTAGCAAAGTAATCTTGAGGAGTCTCGGCACGGCGCATCATTTCAATGCTGCCGTCTTCCTTCAGCAGGAATTCCGCACACCACAGCTTGCCGTTGTAGTTGTAACCCATGGCGGAACCGTGGGCCCCGGCATCGTGGATGAACAGATAGTCGCCCTTTTCCAGTTTGGGCAGCGGACGGTCCACCGCGAACTTGTCGTTGTTTTCGCACAGACCGCCGGTCACATCGTATACCGTATCGCAGGGTGCGTCTTCCTTGCCCAGCACCGTAATGTGATGGTAAGCCCCGTACATGGCAGGCCGCATCAGGTTGGCTGCGCAGGCATCCACCCCGGCGTATTCCTTATAGATATGTTTGAAATGCAGCACCTTGGTGATCAAAGCGCCGTAAGGACCCGTCACAAAACGGCCCATTTCGGTGAACAGGGCCACATTGCCCATGCCAGCCGGAACCAGCACCTCGTTGTACACCTTCTCCACCCCGGCACCAATGGCCAGAATGTCGTTGGGTTCCTGTTCCGGACGGTAAGGAATGCCCACGCCGCCGGACAGATTGATGAATTCCACGGCCACGCCGGTTTCTTCCTTCAGGTCCACAGCCAGCTGGAACAACTGCCGGGCCAGTTCCGGATAGTAGTCGTTGGTCACCGTGTTGCTGGCCAGGAACGCATGGATACCGAAATGCTTGGCACCCTTTTCCTTCAGGATCTTGAAAGCGTCCCGAATCTGTTCCCGGGTCATACCATATTTGGCGTCCCCAGGATTGTCCATGATCCCGTTGCCCAGGCTGAACACCCCGCCCGGGTTAAACCGGCAGCAGATGGTTTCCGGAATGCTGCCAGCCACCTGTTCCAGGAAGTCAATCATGGTAAAGTCATCCAGGTTGATGATAACCCCCAGATCACTGGCCAATTTCATATCTTTTACTGGCGTATCGTTGGAAGAAAACATAATATCATGCTTCTTGAAACCACATACATCGGACATAATCAATTCCGTGTAGGAAGAACAATCCGTACCGCAGCCCTCTTCCTGGAGAATCTCCAGCAGCTTCGGCAGCGGTGTAGCCTTCACCGCAAAATATTCCTTGAAACCCTTGTTCCAGGCAAAAGCCTGACGAATCTTCCGAGCCGTCTCCCGGATACCCTTCTCATCATACAAATAAAACGGAGTGTCATAGGTCTTGGCAATCTCCAGGACCTTTTCTTTCGTTACAAAAGGAACTTTCTTCATTATACGAATATACCCCCCTCAGGTTTATATGTGTATTGTACACTGTATTTTATTTTACCATTATCGGGGGAGAGAATGAAAGAGTTTTTTTCAGAAGAGAATGTGTATTGGAGGAAATGAGACAGATCTTACACATTTTGTGAACGAGAAGGAGTTTTTCTAGGTGAAAGTACGTAAGTTAGGGCGAACAAGGGGGAATAGAGTATGGGAATAAGGAGGAAAACCTACACTTTTCTGCGAAAAGTGTAGAGGTGTTTTTAAGAATATATAGAGCCCGCCTAGGCGGGCTTGGAAACCCCTATCGGCACCTGTGGTGCCGCTTTCCCCAAATGGGGAAAGGCCTGTCCCCTTTTGGGGCTAGTGCGGACCGTTATGTAGTCCAACTACAGAAAAATTGCCTACGGCAATTTTTTGCTGTAGAAAACTCTGTACCGGATTTTTGGTCGACGTTCTCAACGGGTGTAGTGCTGGCCTAGGCAACCTGATTTTGAACCCCATCCGCCTTCCTAGCGTCAGGCACCTTCCTCTTTACCAGTGCACGCCAAGCAGTGCACTGGTAAGTGGAAGGCATATGCGGCGCTAGCGCCGCGAAAAAGCGGTAATTAAACTTCTATCGGCACCTACCGGTGCCACTTCCTACAGCGGTTCGCCGTATTCCATTCGCCATCGCCTTGCAGGCTTGGCTCCTGGACGGCTGTCGCATGGGCCTTATTGACCAAACATCCTTTGGATGCCTGTGGGGATGTTTGGATGCGGCCGCAACGCTTACAGGAAGCGTTCTATGCCGCTGCTGTTCAAGTTCTAGATGTGGTTAGATGTAGAATTTTTTTACCTATCATAATTCTTTTCTCAAAACCCGTTTAGCACATGACTCGTATGGGCCTAAGGCCGGCCCCTTCAAGCGTGAAGGGGCTGTCAGCCCAGAGGGATGACTGAGGAAGTTCACCCATATTTTGCGGCCGCCGGCCGCTTGCCTTCTCCGCCCAACAGTGGTCCAAGGCGGGGAAGGTGCCGGCAACTCGCCGGCGGATGGGGTCTTGTACGACCAAGGTTCTTGCACTAGAGTATTGTAAGAAACGGGAACGTCACCTCAAGTTATCTGCCTCGTTGCGGCATTTTCCAAGCCCCCTTGGAAGATGCCCTGTGATGAGCGCAGCGAAGCACCAACGAGGAAGTCGCCACCGTGCGTTCCTCGCAAGTGTAGTGGGTCGTCCACAATTCCTTGGAACGCACGGTGGCGGAAGGTCCCCTCGCCCCCGCTACCCCGGAGGGGTGCATACACACGTACCAAACTTGCGCAATGTAACTGCCACTCCGCAGTGTCCTGGAGTCTTCATCGTCGTCCTGATAGGCCCTTGCGGGTCCCGCTTTTGGTAAGGTGTCGGCACTTCAGAGGCCCATGCCCAATGTAAGGACACGATAGAGGGGCAGCGCAAACGCACTAGGGTAGCTGCAACAAATTTGCCAGTACTAGCCTGATTACAGCTTGTGGTACACCGTTTCTGCGGGGTGTGTTTTCAAAAACAGTCAGCGCTCCGTCGCGTTTTTGAAAATATACCTTAAAGAGAACGGAAAGGCCAACATTGCGAACACCATCCCAGTCCCCGAATGGGCCTGCACCCATTTAAGTAGCGCCCCGCACCAACCCAATTCAGAATGCCCGAAGGGCCCCTTCTTCTCATCAAAAAACCAGGCTTTCGTCCAATCCGAAAGCCTGGTTTTCCCATTTTACATCATATTCCCACTACACCCCGCGCATGGCCGGGTCCCAAATCACCTTATGCAGCTGTACCTGGACGCACACATTGGCCAACTTGTGCTCCCGGACGAACTCCACCAGTTCTTTAGGCTCTATCTCCCCATACACCGGGGACAGGTACACTTTGGCGGTAAAGGGGTACTGTTCCAGTACCTTGACCATATCCGCCAAGTCTTCCTGGCTGCCCACCACGAACTTCACCACGTCGTCTTCGTTCAGCTGGGACAGGTTGCCCATCAGCATCTTTTCCCGGGCGCCGGAGGACGGGGATTTCACGTCCATAGTATAAAACAGTCCGGCAGGCCGCTTCTGCAGCAGGGGCACGGAGCCATTGGTCTCGATATTCACCTCGTACCCTTCCTGGCTGAGGATGCCGCACAGCTCCTCCAGGGGCTGGAGCAAAGGCTCGCCGCCAGTAAGGGTCACTTTCTTCCAGGGGTAGCTGTGGATCCGGTCCAGCAGCTCCGCCAGGTTCAGCACCTCCGCCGCGTCCTTCACGTTCCAGGAGTAGGCCGTATCGCAGTAGCTGCAGCGCAGGTTGCAGCCGGCAAAGCGCACAAACACCGCCATATAGCCGGTGCGCTTCCCCTCCCCTTCCACGGAGTCAAAAATCTCTACCAGGGGAAACTCAGTCTTCATAAATCGCCACGTTCCCTTCCGATTCCTGGACGGAAACCCGGGTGCAGTAGGGAACCCGGTCGTGGATCCATTTGGCGATGTTTTCCGCCGTAGGGTTGATTTTCACCACATCGTTGATGAACGCATGGTCCAGGGCCATGACCACTTCCTTGATCTTGCCAAAATCCACCACCATGCCGTTTTCGTCCAGCTCTTCCCGCTGACAGGTCACATCAATGATCCAGTTGTGGCCGTGCAGGTGGGTGCATTTGCTGGTATAGTTCAGGTCCAGTCGGTGTGCGCCGCTGACTTCAATTCTTTTTGTTACTGTGTACATCATATTCCTCCAAAGCTGGGTCCGGGACCCCGTTGGCCGCAAAAGCCCTGGCCCGGTCGATACAGGTGCCGCAGGTGCCGCAGGGACGGTCGCCGCCCTCGTAGCAGCTCCAGGTGAGTTCATAGGGAGTCTTCAGTTCCAGGCCCCGTTTCACCACCCCGGCCTTATTCAGCCCCGCAAAGGGCGCTTCCAAATGACATTGGTTGTAGGTGCCGATGGAAATGGCCTTCCCCATGGCAGCCACAAACTCCTCGCTGCAGTCCGCATAGGCGTTCCCTGCTGCATCGTCCGCATGGGCCCCCAGGTAAATGGCCACGTCATCGTTTTCGTACAGGCTCATAGCCAGACTGGCCACCGCCGACAGCATCAGCCCATTCCGGAAAGGCACGTAGGTAGAAACCTTCCCCTCCCCGTTTTCCGCAATCTGCTGGTCGTAGCTCTTATGGACAATCTCCTCCGTGGAGCCCTGGAGCAGGGAGCAGTTGGAATACTGGAAAATCCCGGACAGATCCAGCTCATAATGGGGCAAACCATAGTACTCCGCCACCTTCCGGGCCGCTTCCAGTTCCTTTACGTGCTTCTGGCCGTAGAAAATGGAAACCGTGGACACGTTTTCCTTCCCGAACGTCTCCACCGCCACCGACACACAGGTGGTAGAATCCACCCCGCCGCTGGAAAGCACCAGTGCTTTCTTACTCATGGATGAAAGCCTCCATTCTCCGCTTGGCCATATCCTGGTAGTCCGGCTGGGCATACACCGCAAAGGGCAGAATGCTGATGCCGCCCCGGGGATTAAAGTACCCCGCCACCTCCAGATATTTGGGGTGCAGCAAGTTCACCAGGTCGTTTTTGATGATATTCACACAGTCCTCGTGAAAATCCCCGTTGTTCCGGAAAGAGAACAGGTACAATTTGAGAGACTTGCTTTCCACCAACGCATGGTCCGGAATATAGCTGATCACAATCCGGCCAAAATCCGGCTGCCCCGTCTTCGGGCACAGACTGGTAAATTCAGGACAATTCAGTTTCACCATATAAGGCGCTTCCTCGTGCTTGTTGGGGAAGCATTCCAGTACGCCGGGATTGTAGGTGTTGGCATAAACAGTCTTGCCGCTGCCCAGTTCCGTAATCCCTGCCAATTCTTCTTTCGTTCTCATAATAACCTCCTAAAAACATTCCCCTTAGGGTTGTCAATATCCTATTATATAACATCTTGCCTCGAACGTCTAACCGTAAAAACAAACAAAAGCCCAGGGCAGCACGCCCTGGACTGGCAATCCACGCCCCTTGTGAAAAGGGGCGACATAACGGATAATAATTATCCGTTAGTTCAATAATAATTTCAACCCACGCTCCTTTTGATTGGAGCGACTGTAAAGCATCCTTACTTTTTCGCCAGCACATTCACCCAGCAAAATCCCTGCCGCTGCAGCAGGTCCCCGCTTTCCCACAGCTCCAGCAAGTTCAGCCCACTTCCCTGCACCAACTGCCGGATCTCCTGGGGGGAATAATTGGCAAAATACCGGCCTTCCCCGTCCATCCCTGTTACGATACCACATTTCAGGGAAAAATAAAATATACCTTCCGGCGCCAGACAGTCCCCCACCCTGCCCAGGAACTTCCGGCATTCCCCTTTCGTCAGGTGGAGCAGCACCGCATTGGCCCAAATGCCATCATACAGTTGCTCCCCCTGCCAGTCCTGGAGCCGTTGGCATACCACCCGGACCCCTGCGTGCTGCCCAGCCAGCCGGCACAGCACCTCCGAGGCCTCCAGCCCCTCAGCCGCAAAACCCCGTTGCCGGAAAACCGCCAGATCCCGGCCGCTGCCTGCCCCCAGGTCCATAATGCGCCCACCCGGCTGGACAAGCCCCAGGAACCGGTCCCGGTTGGCAGCCATATCTACCCCCACCGTCCGGGCATAGTAGCTTTCCCCCTGGGCATTGTAGTAAGCAATGGTCCTGTCGTTTTCCCAGCTCATCATTTCCCCCTGGCCCAGGCCGCTTCCACTTCACCCCAGCGCTGCTCCACTTCCAGCAGCAGCTGCTGCACATTCCCCTGCCGCACCAGCTGAAACAAAGCCTCCGTCAGCACAATACCCTTGCTGCTGCCCACAAACCGCTTTTCAAAAAACCGCACCGGCACCGCTTCCCCGTTTACAATGTGGAAAGCGTCAAGAACATTGTTGAACCCGTACTGCACCACCACCTGCAGCAGCGCCTCCTGGTTGATTTTGCCCGCATTGAACTCCTCACAGCTGCGAAACACCGTACTGGAACGACTGGTGAACTGCCGAGGCGCCCTGGCCGTGTGGATACACAAGTACCAGGCATAGGGCACCGCCAACTCTTCCAGCGAGACCCGTTTCTGCCCCCGCTGCGCCAGCTCCAGCAGACACCGCGCCAAAGCAAATTTGTAGGTAGCAGAATGCTGCCCGTAGAGAACAATAGCAGCCCAGCAGGCCTGCACCCGGGGGAACTGCTGCTGTAAAACCTTTAGCTCACTGGTCATCGTGACGCCTCCAAGGGAAAAAGCTAAAAAAATTGTCTTTGCTATAGGAAGCTCATATAGCAAAAATTTCCGTCCCCTTTCGGGGAATCATTTAGAAAATCCAGAATTACATCGTATGCCAATACGCAGTTGCTTTTAAGTTTCCGTCCCCTTTCGGGGAATCATTTAGAAAATAGACCGCCAGCGTGTCCCAAAAGCACAAGTGGGACAATGACGATTTCCGTCCCCTTTCGGGGAATCATTTAGAAAATCCGGGGCAAGCTATGTTATTGCCGCCCAAGGTATACCATTTCCGTCCCCTTTCGGGGAATCATTTAGAAAATGTTAAAACAGTATGGTTGTGCGGGCACACCTTCCGCTATGATTTCCGTCCCCTTTCGGGGAATCATTTAGAAAATTCATACAGAAGAGCAAAAGCGGTTATTCTCCGATGGTTTTCCGTCCCCTTTCGGGGAATCATTTAGAAAATTTCACAAAAGGGAGGAAAAAAAATCATGAAAAATCTGGTTTTCCGTCCCCTTTCGGGGGAATCATTTAGAAAATGTAATCCTTTGGCGCAGTCAACAGCCAGAGAGCCACCAAGTTTTCCGTCCCCTTTCGGGGAATCATTTAGAAAATTGACAAGAAAGAAAGTACCCTTGTGGCTGAAGGTCCTGGCATTTTCCGTCCCCTTTCGGGGAATCATTTAGAAAATTATGGTCAACATCAGCAGGTATCAAAAAAAAGTGTTGACAATAATTTTCCGTCCCCTTTCGGGGAATCATTTAGAAAATAAAGTGGACGACGAACGAATGGAAAAAGGAGTGAAAAAATTTTTCCGTCCCCTTTCGGGGAATCATTTAGAAAATTCAATTACATTTACCTCTTATCGATGTTGTAGGTCAGCTTTTCCGTCCCCTTTCGGGGAATCATTTAGAAAATGAAATAGCCTACACAGTCAAGACTACAGGCTGAAAAGTGTTTTCCGTCCCCTTTCGGGGAATCATTTAGAAAATCATGTTGTGAGGATCAACACCAAACTGTTGACCAACACCGATAGGTTTTCCGTCCCCTTTCGGGGAATCATTTAGAAAATCTCATGTCCCCGCTACACTGATATAGTAGCACAGGACATTGGTTTTCCGTCCCCTTTCGGGGAATCATTTAGAAAATTTTGTCCGTCTCTTGCGTACAACACTTGATAATTCCCAGTTTTCCGTCCCCTTTCGGGGAATCATTTAGAAAATAATGAACAGAAGTGGTTTTACCCATCGCCGCCCGGTGTAGGGTTTTCCGTCCCCTTTCGGGGAATCATTTAGAAAATGCAGGGCAGGGCAACGGTCAAATGATTGAGTCCCCATTGTTTTCCGTCCCCTTTCGGGGAATCATTTAGAAAATATAGATGGGCCTGTATAACATATCACCACCTATTACGTTTTCCGTCCCCTTTCGGGGAATCATTTAGAAAATCCTAGCCCCTGGAAGCCGCTTTCTGCCTGGCTGAAAACAGGGAAAAACGGCGCTGTTGGTAAAATTGGAGGAAATGGGTGCACATAGCAGCGGTAAAATACCTGCAAAGCCAGACCCCATGCGGTCCGGCGCTGTTTTACTATCAAGTGCAGAACAACTGCTTTTTAGTATAACAGGACTTACTGTCGTCCGTAAAGAGAATTTTGCTTATTCTCTTAGCTTACAAAATCACGCAGTCTTCTTCTTTCCGTTCGCCCAGTCCCCAGGTGTAGACATTCACAATAGAATCAAGAATATAGATACGCAAGGAATCTGTTGCAGGGTCGATTATACGATGGCTTTCATCAATTAATCGATCATACTTTTTGCGTCCTAAAAGTGCCTCAAAAGCAGATTTCTGCACTCTCACGCCGTACCGTTCCAGACACTTTACCATTTTATTCCGTTTCTTGTTATCTACGATGTCATAGATAATCAGGACGATACATTCTTTTTCTCTCATCAGAAAATCTCCAGGGGTTTATATAAGGCAAAATCTTCATTTTTAAGTGCTGCTGCATAAGCCCTGCACTGCTGGGCAATGGATTCCCGGTAACTATGAGCCCCTTCAATATATTGATTGTTCGAGCAAAGTTTTTTGTGATACGCCTGAAGGAAGATTTTTCGTCCTTCTGCATTCAAAAAACAACCCTCTTCTATCGTGTCAAAACAGTCCAGATTCACCATATGCTTTCTCACTAAACTCAGCACCAACGAATCCACCAAAGGAGCTCTCCATTCTTCAATCAAGTCGGAAACCAAGGCTGGATGGCCTTTAGCCAGGGCATGGCAGAAGCCTACATAGGGATGCAGACCTTGGCCTACAACTGAACTAAGAATCTCATTAAAGAGCATACTATAGCCCATGCTCAGCATAGAATTGAAAGGATCTCTTGGTGGATGTTTGGTACGCTTGGAAAACGCAAATTCCTCGGGAACAATCTGCCCCAACGCATCGAAATATACCCTACTGATGATTCCTTCATAACCCATCAGTTCTTGCACATTTTCGGTTCTGAAAATACGTCCCCGCAGCGTAACGATATTATGAATCTGCGATTCCAATAATCCTTCAGCTACATTTCGCTGATATCGACGCAATATCGTTAACTGGTTATGTGTCTTGGCAGCTATGACTTTTTTAGCCAGCTCAAAATAGAAACTTCCATTTAACAATAGTTCAAACTGTTTCTGCTGCTTAAAAATATCCACCTGCTGGGTATTCACCAATGTACCAAAATATTGTCCTTTTCCAGAAAGCCAGGTAATAGGAATTCCGCGCTGAATTAAATCAGTGAGTAAATTGGAGGAAATTTGGACATGATCTACCACAGTAACATCTTCCACCTTTTCCAAGGGAACTTCCATCAAGACTTCGTTATTCCGCCCAATGCTTACATGGCCGCCTATGCGCCGAATAAAAGCGCCGCCTTCAGTTACATACAGAGACGTCATCCCGTTGCCTCCTCTAAAAAATGATTATACCTGAGCTTTCAGCAGTTCTTCCAGTTTTTGGTTCAGCTGATCATACACCATTTCTTTAGGCACCCGGTAATGATCCCCCAGAACAAAATAAAAAACCGCCTGAATGTCCTGATAGATTTCCTGCATGGATTTTCCCACTGCAGCTTTCACATCAGCATCGGTCAGTGGCTGAATCTGATGGGCTTGTTTATTGCGGATTTTGCTTTCTACGTTCCGCAAGGTCTGCAACGTTTTCTTGATAGCCTCCGGTACTTCCTCTCGGGTCTGCAGGAACAGTTCCAGATAATAATAGGACAAATTCTGCCCATCCCGCAGGGGATAAGGTAAGGTATCCTTAAGCTTCTGGTAATATTCCGGAAAATTCTCTTTGATTTCAGAAAGCTGCATTTTATCGTAGTTTTTCTTGCCGGTGAATTTTTCCAATGGAATCTGGAGCTTTTTGGTAATATAAAAACAGAGCAGTTCATAGAGAAATGGGCTCAGCTTGACAAAGAAGTCCTGCTTATAGTCCTGTTTCAGGCGAATTTCCATGACCCACAGGTATTCCCGCAGCTTAATGGCAGCTTTGTCCCGTACCTGGGGAAAGAGAAATTCCTCATAGGCAGGATACTGACTCAAGGTTTTCTCTGCTGCCTCGTAATCCAGGTTGGAGCGTTCATAGGCGTGCTGCACCAGGTCCAGTACTTCCTGGGACAGGATATCCCGGTTTTTATTAGCCAGTTCCACGGCATTCTTGTAGCTGTAGGCCTGGACCAGTTCCACCAGTTCCCGGGCCACCTGCCGGTATTTGATAAAGCGCAGTTTGGGTTCTGTACAGCGATTTTCACATTCTTCGGGGAGATTGTCCAAATTCCCTTCGATAATGTCTTCTACCGGAGTAGTATCCAACAAATGCTCAGTATTGCGGTTGGAGCCTTTTTGGGGAGAAGAAACCTGGATGGCCTTGGCCTTGTCATATTCAATGGCCAGAACAGCCAAAATCATCTTCATCTGGGGAGTACCGGAGCTGGTATTCAGCAGGATTTCTGCCTCCGGATAGGCATCCACCAGGCGGTAGAACTCATCGGTCATCCGGTACAAAGAATCCAGTTTGTGAACGTCCACAATATCGGTTTTGATCAGTTCAAGCTCACAATCCGGTTTTACCGCTAGGATAGGCTTGGTGTACCATTGGCGTGCTTCTTCCTTCTCGGTCATTTCCTTGCTCAGAAAGAGCACGGCCTTATCCGGCTGGTACCAGCGGACAATATGAAGGATGGCTCCATCCCGCAAATCCCGGATGGGGTCCGTATCTCCTACAGCTGAGTATAAAATTTTCATCGCCACAGCTCCATTTCTACCTGGGTGCCGCCCATGCCCAGGGCTGTTTTGATACCCACGCCGGAAAATTGGGCGTAGTCAGCCAGAAGGGCTGCAAGCCGGCGTAAGATGATATTATTTTTTAAAACTACGGTATAATTGCCCCGAAAGGCCTGGACCCGGGTGCCCTCCAGGGCAAAGGGGTGTAGCTTCAGGTCATAGCCGCCGACAAAGAGATTGTTTACCAGCTCCTGTACGGCATCCGGAGCATCGATGACTTCACTGTCACTAAAGTGGTTCCAGCGTTGGAGCAGGCTGTGAAACAGCAGTTCCAGCTCCGGATAAAGGGCATAGGTGCCATTGGTTTTAAAGGTGGTGGAGGTCAGAAAAGCAAAATGAAGTTTGCGGTAGTTTTTCCCCTCACCCAGAAAGGTATTGGCCAGGGTGTCATAATCTGTTTCTCTGCAGCATTGCCGCTGGGTGATCTCCACGGTTACGCCCTTTTGTTTCAGGCGGAAGGTCTCCGGCAAATTCCAGGCGAGTTCCAGCAGTCTCTGGGCCGCCTCCTGGTTCAGGCTGGAAAGCCGCCATTTCAGAGTGTGTTCCTGCCTGTCCACATAAAGGTATTGACTGTAGGGTCGCAGGTTCTCCAGGTGCAGTTGGGCTGCGTAGTCGGGGTCAATAATTTCCATCAGGACTCCCTGAAGCAGGCTGCCGGCAGATTGGGTCAGTTTGGTTTGTTCCTTGGGCTGAAGCGTCAATTCAATAGTGGTTAAGGGTTTGCTAAACACGGTAAATCCTCACTCCCCCCATAAGTTGTAATTCTTTCCCAAATTCAACACATTTTAACATATGTGGAGAGATTTGCTTGTCCATATTATGTTTATGATCTTCAAATTCATTATGCAAAATTGTCCGTATGACTGGAACCGCATCTTTTGGTGTATCTGCCAATGCCCAAAGCAAGCTTTTATGCAAAAAGCCAGTATTCCTTCCTAAATATGCATTTCCTTTCCGCATTTTAGTAAATAAATCATGTCTATTTGGAAACCCCTCCATTAAAACTTTATTTAGTGATTGGTAATATTCCTCCAGAATCTTCATCAAATCGTCTACTGACGAAATTCCAATATTAGCCAGCAATGGTTTTTCCAAAGTCAATGTAAATTGGAATTTTGTTCCTGGTCGGATTGTCTCAAAGTAGACGTTTATTTCATTAGGTTTATACGGCTTATCTTTTATATCTATTTTCTTTACAATAGCTGTAGGAACATTCCTGCGTTTCCCATTTGGCATACCATCAACAAGCATTGCATCTCCGCAACGCACTCCTCTTAAACAATCGTTGCTACAGGTATCATCCGTGAAATCTTTTTCTGTTTTTATTTTTAACAAATAGTTTTCCAGTTCATTGTCGAGCTCTTCTAATTTCGCTTTAATTTCGTCTATTTTTTTATTTTCTATAGAATGGATTTCCTTTACAACTTTATTCCAATATTCTTTTCTTAATTTTTCGTTATTCTTTTGCCGGATAAGATGAAATAAAATAGCGGTCCGCAGCATTCCCTTTATAGCACTTCCAGGAATATAAATATTGCCAGCAACAAGCCGCACAGTTGGTTGAATCTTTGCTCCAGAGTTATCCAATTGCAAATTTTTAAACACTTCAATTTCTGTTTTTACCGCTTTTCCTAATTTTTCTAAAGTTATAGCATTGGCCCCTAATCCGGATTTTGTCGTTAGCCATTGGTAAGGTGCTTTAGGGGAATTTTTCTCTAAATTTGTGATATAACGCGGCAAAACGCTATGACGGGAAAGATAATTAAACCACTCGTGTTGATTTAACATATAAACTTTTTTTCTATCTCTATCATATAAATAATCTAAGTATGACAGTGCGTTATTATTTCCCATACATATTGGGGTAATTACTTCTATGAGCATGGACTTCTGTTCTATAAAGTCATTTCTGCCGTTCTGCATCGTGCACCCCCACAAACATTCCTAAACCATTCCTATAAACAGGGTGAGCTAAGCCAGGAACCTGGAACTGAAGCATCCGGCCTGTCAGGGGCTGTGGAAAGCAAGAGCCTTCCACCAGCGTATAGTAGCTGTTCCGTTTTACAGCATTTGCCAACTGGGCAGAACTGACGAAGCCGCTGCGTTTCCGAAGCTTATACGTTCCTTCTGCCAATTGGGAAATAGCCTTTTTGTCAGGGACCAAAGCTGCAATGGTCATATAATAATCGGCTTGCTGCTCAATAAGCATATCTAACAATGCCTGAGTATCCTCAAAAAGACACGGATAGGCTGGGTCCATTTCTTCCTTATCAGCAGCCAATTCGAATTTGCCGCAGCCGCTGCTTCTCTCGCCGCCAATGCCGGAATAACCCAAAAGTTCCAGCAGCTGGTCAAATTGGTCTTCTAAGTTTTCCTGCCCTTCTCCAAAACCTGCAATAAAATACAGGCCGGCGCCTGGAGCAAAGGTATAGGAGCCGATAAAATAGGGCAGACCCGGTTCCAACCTGCGGTTCAATTTTGCCACTGTTTCAAACTGGCCAAAATTGGGTTGTTCCAGGATAGCAGTCTCCGTCTTTTCGCTGTCTTTCTTTTCCAACAGTGAAGCCCGTACGTACCGGACCTGCTTCAGGGCTTTTCTGCGGGTAGCTTCTGCCTTGGTGGCTTGATAGCTGTGGGTTTCCAGCTTTTTGTTTTCCAGCCGCAGAGGCCGGGGCAGATAGTATTCCCACTGGCCGATTTCCTTTTCCCGGTCGAAAAACGGAAACAGACTGGACAGAACCATTTTCCCCTGCTCCACGGCCGCAAGGAATGTCTGCAGCAATTCCGGGGCCTGGGCAGCTTCATTGCACAGGGCACTGAAAAAGCTATCGGAGGAAAAGGACAACTCCACATTTTCCAAAGTTCCCCCTTCCGCCGTATTGCCAAAGTGAACGGAGGTAAGAAAGTGTAATGAATATACATAATATTTCATAACTTATCCAATTTTCCTCCTCACTTGCTTTTTTTGAACCTGAGACTTGTAAAGCACTCATCCAAATCAGATTCTATAGAAGCTGTTTCTCCCAAGAATTTATAGCTATACGTAAGATCTGAAAATTCAACTCTCCCATATCCGCGTGATCCATGGCCGCCTAGATAGTCATATTCTAATAAGTCCAATCCTTCTTCTAAAGCTTGCAAATCTTGTTTAATATCTGTTATTCCATCATTTTGCTGATTTTCTTGTTTCTTTTGTTCTAATTCAATGTTATATACCAGTTTAAGCCGAAACTTCATTCCTGCAGGCACCCGCTCAATTTGACGTGGATTAGCAGCACCAGAAAGGCGATTAATGGTATTTTCAAATTTTATTTCGCCCATATACGTGTCCGTGTCCAAACTGGTAAAAAGTTCCTGGCTCTCTTCAGTGACAAATAAATCATAGAACTGCAGGCGAGCCGGCCGTACCTTATCCTTTCCTGCCATACCAAAAAGACGGGCAATGACTGCATCGTCCTGCTCCAAACTGTTCAAGATATAGCCTTTTGCCCGATTTTTGGCCAAAAGGATTCTCAGCTTGCCTTTCAGGGAACTACCGGGAATAATGGGCGCGTGGGTCAGGGGATCCCGGACAAAGGGGCTGTCCACGGCACCAATGGGGGCATAGTCCGAACCCACACCAATATGTAATCCAGTTTTGACTGTTAAAATTCCGGTAATCACAATTTTCCCTTTTAATACCGCCTGGTTTCCTTCCATCATAAAGCCTCCTCTAAGCTATTTTTAAATGTACCAGTTCTCAATCAGCGCCGCCATAATATTTGTGGAAGGCCACCAAAGCTTCAATGTATTTGCACAGTTCATCGAATTTTTTATAGTCCTTTCCCACACCATCGATTTTGGAGATTAACCCACTCTTTTGCACAAAATCGTTCACGAATTTATCCGAGCCTTGTTCCCTGCCGGCCTGATACAGCAGATTGGCTTTCAGCATCTTGACCTCCACCGCCACATCTGCTAACGGGTCACAATTTTTCTGGGCTCCTTTAGCAATCAATACTTTATTGCGAATAACATTTACAGAAGCCAGGAATTTACGGATTTGGGAGGTTTTCAGGCCTATGGTTCCCTTGTCATTTTTTTTCAAGTTCTTAATGACACTTTCCGCTTGATCAACGACATTGGTTGTTTCTTTTTCACTCATGGCATTTTTCTCCTCACTTAGATTCCCTGATTATCCCGCAGATAATAAATCGCCAGATGCAGGGCAGTCAGCAGTTCCTTCCGGTCTTTCTCTATTGTCACCCACTGATACAACTTCCGGCTGACTTCATTATAAAGCTCCATTTGTTGTTGGTACTTTGCTTGATTTCTTTGTTTATCTGGCTGCAGCCGCGCCAGCGTGTACAAAAAGCGGGCCAGATTGATTTTGTTTTCCCCAGTATCCAAGCCTTCCAATAAACCTTTAAGTTTATACAACATGGTTTTTCCAACAGGAAGCCCTTTGGTATTTTTCCCGGTTAAGTTGAAAGCTGTTTCTAGGAAGTTCAGCTTTTCTCCGCATACCCCTTGGGCAAACCTGCTCCACTCATGCAAATGCTGGCATTGCAGCTGATTTCCGTGATCGTTGGTGGCTACACCAAATAACGCCACTGCATCTTTTCCCGGCATCTTCTTGGCCATAGCCTCCAATTCTCCAGCAATAGCAGCCATGCTATGAATTGGATAGGACGGGGAGAAAAAGGCAATACCAGCAGAAAGGGTCAGTTTTCCCTGGGTAAAGACCCGGAAAGCTTCCCGGATTTCTGCGGCCAGTTCCAGCACTTCCCGCCAGGCGCCTACAATGAATACATCATCACCGCCGGAATAGATAACATGGACGGCCCGTGGCCCGGACTCTTTTTCCTGCCAGATGGAAAAGGGTTCCAGGGCAAAGCCGCCCTGCCCCGCCAATTCTCCCTGAGCCAGTTTATTCACGCCGGCCTTGAAAAACAGGGATAAATCCCTGGATAGATCCGCATAACGGGACAGGGTGGCATATCTAGTTTCATCACCTTTTTTATCACTGATATAGCCGCTGATAAAGGCTGCACCCAGGTTGTCCACATCCGCCCGCAGGACGGCAATCCGGTGAATGCCCTTGCCCTCGGCATCTGCACTGCAATCGGCCAGCTGGGAAAAGTCCAGCACCTGATGCTGGGGTCCCTGGCATACATAATCAGCCACCCAGAGCCGTTGCTTGACAAATTCGCCGGTAACGGCTTTATTTTTCCCATAGATTCTTAATGGCTTATGGGTCTTGGCAAAAGTTGTAAGAGCCTTTTCTGGCACCACATAGATTGCCGCTTTCCCTTCTTTGGCGTACATGGGAACGCCGTCAAAAGCGGTATCCACCATTCCTTGGGCAATGACAAAACAGGTATCTTGCCTGCCCACCAGTTGGCTGCCCAGTCGGAACAAACCTGCACACATTGGGCAGCCTTCCTGGCCGGAGCCTTCTTCCCCGTAGGATTCCAGCTCGGCAGTAGAAGTATGGCAGATGGTGCATTCCCGGGTGGCATCCTGCACTCTATTGAGCGGGCTGTTTTCGTCAAACAAGGCCTGCAGGGTTTCCGCATCATAGCGCTGGATCTTATTCTTGTTCACTGCACGGCTGGTCCGGGCAAATACATTGCGCTGGGTATCAGAGTGAAGCAGGTCTTCTGCGGAGCAGGGCGCCATCCCCATGGCCAAGTATAAACGCGTGCCCAGCTGCTCCAGCAGCCATTGGTTCACGTTTTTCTGGTGCGCTTTTACCCCAGCCCTGGCGGCCGGAGTGTTAGGCAGCAGGGCATAGAAATGACCGCCGCCGCTGTACAGCAGATTTACCCGGGAAAGGCCCAAGGAATCTAACAGCGTATCGATGACATTTTCCATGAGGATTTCTAGATAAAAGGACCGGCCGCGCAGGGATTTCAGGGCCCCTTTGGACGGAATGGTATAGATAAAATCCTGAATGCCGGACAGGTCCCCAGATACCAGCAGGAAGGCCTCTTCCTGACGGAACACTTTATTTTTCTCGAAGCAAAATTCCTTAAAGTTGGTTTTCCCGTTGGCAGCAAAATAAGCTGCCATACAGGCGGCAACCCCTGCGGTGACCTTGGAATGCATATAGAGGGAAATATCCTCCAACTCTGCCTCGTTGGTACTGGAGGGCGCATAGGCTGTCACATCTTCATAAATCCGCAGCAGTTCGTTGCAGGTCATATCATTGAGCTTTTTTTGCTGGAAATTTTGTTTCAGGACATTGACCAGATCCTGATACTTATCGCTGGAAGCCTGCAGTTCTTCTTTGACAGGATAATTAAACTTTTCTTCTTCATTAAGCCCCCGCAAATAGTATTTGGCAAAGGGCTTTTGGAGAGTACCGCCAAAAGCAGAGAAAACAGAATGGAGCGGCAAGGTTTTATCAAAGCCTGTGCCCTCCCCTTCTTCCAGTTCTCTCCGGTCCACCCCAGAAGCAATATTATCAGCTTCATACACAATATAGGCCAAATCATCATTTTTTAATTTGGCACGATTGAGTTCCCTGCCATGATGGTACCGGACGCAGTGCAGCAGCGCCTCCGTGTCTGCCGTGCCGGCCTCCAAGTAGGGCTTTAAAAACTCCGCCCCTCTTTGAGAATGCGTCCCTGTCAAGGCATTGGCACGATAGACCAATTTCCCCACATCATGCAGCAGAGCACCCTTAACCAGAGTGTCATACCCACCTTGTGACATATAACTCCTCCTCACCACTTGAGATATTCCAATCTTACGATTATTTAATTTCTTTTGCTTAGACCGAATCTTTGCCTATAAAAATAAATAATAAAACAGCCCTTGCCATTTACTGCCTTGCTGAGATTTCATTCCGCAGTTGCAGGCTTGTTTTAGGGAAAATCGATTTTGGCAATGGCCTAATACATATGGTTTTATTTTACCATAAGGATTGTACAAAAATCATCCTCGAGGCCATGGGGCCACGAGTGGTAACTATCTGATAGTTTTATTTTACCATAAGGATTGTGCAAAAATCATCCCATGATGGATTTTTTATTAAAGATTGTTTTTGGAAGTTCTAAATTCGAATGCTGGAAAACATAAAACAGCAGGCTGTACCATTGCTTATTGTTAAGAATGGTACAGCCTGCTGTTTTAATTTGGATATTAGATTGGTCCGTCCCCTTTCGGGGAATCATTTAGTAAATCTCAGCCTTTCAAGGAAGCCACCTATGTGGTGGTAGAGTTTCCGTCCCCTTACGGGGAATCATTTAGTAAATGGATAAATGGCCGCACTCAAGGCATTTCAAGGGCGGGTTTCCGTCCCCTTACGGGGAATCATTTAGTAAATCAACACGATAAATGTCGATAAGCTAGTAGACCATGTTTCCGTCCCCTTACGGGGAATCATTTAGTAAATCGGGGGTTGGAGACATACCGATAAGGAGCAACTGATGTTTCCGTCCCCTTACGGGGAATCATTTAGTAAATGAATTGGTGAATGCGTTGACGGTGGGTAATATCCACCATGTTTCCGTCCCCTTACGGGGAATCATTTAGTAAATAGATAGAGCGCCACCAAAAAAAAAAGTGTTGACAAACAAGTTTCCGTCCCCTTACGGGGAATCATTTAGTAAATTTTTTTTGGCTCAGGTCCGTGACCGCATGTCATCGCTACACTGGTTTCCGTCCCCTTACGGGGAATCATTTAGTAAATAGGGACTTTCTTACCCATTGTTTCCCTCTGGTATCTTCAAGGTTTCCGTCCCCTTACGGGGAATCATTTAGTAAATTGTTAAGAGTAATGTCCGAAATCTCAAATACGTGGATGCCATGTTTCCGTCCCCTTACGGGGAATCATTTAGTAAATGAATGGATGGAAAACACTGAAACACGCGGTATTCCAGCGGATGTTTCCGTCCCCTTACGGGGAATCATTTAGTAAATAGAACCACGGGTATGGACATCACGGTGGGTTACAAGATTGTTTCCGTCCCCTTACGGGGAATCATTTAGTAAATTGGAAGTAAAAAAAAATGAAAAGCAACGGAAAATGGTTGTGTTTCCGTCCCCTTACGGGGAATCATTTAGTAAATAAAAAAGCCGAATGAATTTTTTTGAGAAGGATCGTAAATGAGTTTCCGTCCCCTTACGGGGAATCATTTAGTAAATCACATCTTTATGGGTGCGTTGGGAAAGTCATTTTCCGGATGTTTCCGTCCCCTTACGGGGAATCATTTAGTAAATTTAAACGAGTACATGAATGAAGAACAAGAAGAAAAAGTTTCCGTCCCCTTACGGGGAATCATTTAGTAAATCTGGTTTTCTACTTTTTCCAGCTCATCTTCTGCCATGTAATCGTGTTTCCGTCCCCTTACGGGGAATCATTTAGTAAATTTTATGATTAAGTCAACACAAAAGCTTGATACACAATGTTTCCGTCCCCTTACGGGGAATCATTTAGTAAATAAAAACAAATTAAAGGTGTACGTAATGTTTGCAGTGAAACAGTTTCCGTCCCCTTACGGGGAATCATTTAGTAAATAAATTAGACGAAAAAAGAGCAAAGCTTCTTCGCGAAGTTTCCGTTTCCGTCCCCTTACGGGGAATCATTTAGTAAATCCTACCCCTCCAAGACCCGCTTTCTGCCTGGCTAAAAACAGGAAAAAACGGCGCTGTTGGAGAAATTGGGGAAAATGGGTGCACAGGGCAGCGTCAAAATACTTGTAAAGCCAGACCCCATGCGGCCCGGCGCTGTTTTGAGGTGATGAAATACAGTACTAGTATTAGTATAACGAAATAAAAGAGAGGATGCAAGCTATTGCAGGGGATAGGGAGGGAAAGGCCCGCTGGGGAGATTGCCCCTATTGGCACCTACGGTGCCACTTTCAGCGGTTCGCCGTGCTCCGTTCCCCTTCACCCTGCGGGTTCGGCTCACGGACGGCTATCGCAGGGGTCGTATATTCCATTTCTCTACGGCCAAGGCCGTGAGAAATGGATACGACTCCCCCCCGAGTGGGAAAGGTCTGTCCCCTTTTGAGGCTAGTGCGGACCGTTATGTAGCTCAACTACAGAAAAATTGCCCAAGGGCAATTTTTTGCTGCAGAAAACTCTGTACCGGATTTTTTGGTCGATGTTCTCAACGGGTGTAGTGCGGGCCTAGGACCTCCTTTTTTGATATTAGTGCGGTCTGCGGGGGCTAGTACTCGTGCCGGGGTTTGAGAAGGAACCACGGAAAAGTCAGCGGAGCTGACTTTTAGCTGCAGAAAACTCTGTACCGGATTTTTGGTCGACGTTCTCAACGGGTGTAGTGCAGATATCCTACTTTTGAACCCCATCCGCCGGTGATTCCACCGTCACCTTCCCCTTCTCCTGTTCGCATAGCGAACAGGTAAGGAGAAGGCAAACGCGGCGCTAGCGCCGCGAAAACCGAATTGAACTTCTATCGGCGCCTTGCGGCGCCACTTCCTTCACGTTTGAAGGAAGCTTCCATAGCAATTACTGGTCATTTTTATATCAGCACTTTAGATTTTACTCGACCAGTGGTGGACTGGAAGCCTACCACAAGCGTGTGGTAGGTGTCAGCCGCTAGGCTGACGGAGGAAGTTCATCCCATCATTTGCGGCCTCCGGCCGCATGCCTTCTCCACCCCACAATGTTCCAAGGTGGGGAAGGTGCCGGCAACTTGCCGGCGGTTGGGGCAAGCACTACCAGACTTCCAGTACTAGACTTTCGCAAGCAAAGGAAACGTTACCAAATCAGACCGTCTGCCTCGTTGCTGGTTTCAGCCATTTTTATGGATGAAACCTCGTGATTGCGCAGTAAGCACCAACGAGGAAGTCGTCACGCTGCGTTCCTGGCAAGTGTGGTGGGTCGGCTGGGGTCCATTGGAACGCGGGGTGGCGAAAGGTCCCCTCTCCCCCGCTGCCCCGGAGGGGTGAGTACACACTACCCTAGCTTGAGCAATGTAACTGCCACTCCGCAGTGTCCTGGAGTCTTCATCGTCGTCCTGATAGGCCCTTGCGGGTCCCGCTTTTGGGAGTCTCATCCGTCCGTCAAGGCTACTAGCCGCAGAAGGACGGCTAATGAGACCCCTGCGATAGCAGCCCAGGAATCAAGCCCTGTGGGCGATGATGACTGGCAAGCTGCGAACCGCTATAAGGTGTCGGTGCTTAGGTGGGAGTCGTATCCACCGTTCAAGGCTTTAGCCGCAGAAAGGTGGAATATACGACCCCTGTGATAGCGGCCTGCAAAGCAAGTCCGTAGGACGCAGCTGAGCAGCGAGCCGCGAACCACTCCCCATGCCCAAAGTAAGGACACGATAGAGTGGCAGGGCAAACGCACCCAAAGTCCCTCCAGCCAAGCTTGACCCACGGGGCTGATTACAGCTTGTGGTACACCGTTTCTGCGGGGTATGTTTTCAAAAATAGTCAGCGCTCCGTCGCTTTTTTGAAAATATACCCCAAAGAGAACGGAAAGGCAAACATTGCGAACAAAAATCCAAGCTTCCCGAATGGGCCTGCACCCATATTAGCAGCGCCCCGCACCAACCCAATCCAAATCGCCTGAAGGGCAATTTCCACAGTGGGCCGAAAGTCCAACATTGCAATCAAAAATCCCGGTGCCTAGAAGGCAATTAAAATCTCAAAGATAGAAAAATCCATAGACGACACTGTTTGCACAGTATCGTCTATGGATTTCATTTTACATTCAAATCTCCGGTTTTTTCCCATTCAGCAAATCTTCCAGCAGCTGATTCAGTCCTTCCTCGCCCAAATCCATAAACTGGTCCAGTTCTTCGGGGCTCATGGGGTCATAGGGGTCCATGGTGGGATCCAGGGCTCTGGCCAGGTCCATGGCTTCATTGACGTACTCTTGGCCCAGGTCTCTTTCTTCTTCGGTTTTGCCGTTTTCCTGGAGGTAGGTGCCGTAGGCCATCAGGGCTTCGTCATGATACCAATCGGCGGCTTGTTTCAACAAGGGCAGGGCTTTGGGGATATCCAAAGCTACCAGGTCGCTGCTGTAGGCGCTGGGGTCGCCCAGGTAGGCGCTGCCCAGGTCATAGCAGGCGTTGGGGAAGCCGGCGGCGGCGGCTTTTTTCATCCATTTCAGGCCCTGGTTTTGTTTGGTGCGGGATTTTTCCAGCAGCAGTTCTAGGGCCAGCAGGTACATGGCGTTGGGTTCGCCCCACTGGGCGGCTTGTTCCAAGTACTTATGGGCGGCTTTCTGGGCTTTTTTGTCGCGGCCGCTGTAGTCTGGTCTGTTCTGGCTTTCGATATACAGCAGCAGCTGGGCGGGGCCGTAGCCGGCGTCGGCGGCTTTTTGCCAGTAATATTCGGGTTCGTCCAGGCCCAGTGCGGTATAGCCTTCTTCGGCAATTTTGCCCAGCAGGTACCAGGCTCTGGGGCTGTTCTGTTTCTGCAGCTTCTCAACGCCTTCCGGGCTCTCCAAGGGCAGGATGTCTTCCTGCCGGGTCATCATGAAGGCGTCCTCAAGGTAGAGGCTGGCTTCGTCATAGCCTGCAAGGATGGCTTCTTTGGCCCAGTACAGGTATTTGCCTACATTCCGCTCCACGCCCCGGCCAAAGCGGTAGCAGTCGCAGAGCTCCAGCATGGCCAGGGAAAGGCCGCGGCCAGCGGCATATTCCAGATGGTGCAGGGCGGTGGCAAAGTCGGGTTTTGGCTGGTAAATCAGCAGGGTGCCCAGGGAATAGTGGCACAGCAGGGAGCCGGCGGTACAGCCTTGTTCGTACAGGCTCTTGGCTTCCAGCCAGTCCACAGGGGTTTCCCTGCCGCCAAAGCGGTAGGCATCTCCCTGGAGGGCCCAGCCTTCCGGGTTGCCGGCTTCTGCGGCTTTTTGGCCCCAGTACAGGGCTTTGTCCACGTCCTGTTCCCCGTAGAGTCCGTGGAGGTACCGGTCGCCCAGCATCCACATGCCGATGGCATTGCCCTTCCCGGCGGCTTCCCGGAGGTATTCGTCAGCTTTCTTCTGGTTCTGGGGTACGCCGTCGCCTTCTTCGTACAGGTGGCTGAGGAGCACCATAGCCTCGGTATTCCCCAGTTTGGCGGCTTTCCGGTAGGTGGCCGCAGCCTTTTTGGTCTCGTCCTCCATTTCCTGGAGCTTGCCCAGCACCAACAGGGCCTCCGGACTGTTTTGTTTGGCCCCCTGCCGGGCATAGCCTTCCGCCAGCTCCAGGTTATCCCCGGCACCGAGACCGTAATATTGCGCCAGAAGCACCAGGGACTCCACGTCCCCCGCTTCGGCCTTCTCCCTCAGCTTACCCAGCTGCAAGGAGGTCAATTTTTTGCCAGCTTGGATTTTTTCGGATGTTGTCATAGGTATACTCCTGTGGGTTAGAAAGAAAGTGTTCGTAAGTTAAGTGTAACGAGGAAATTGGGTTACGTCAACAAGGGGAGGTGCGGTCAGCGAACTTCCTAGTGCTGGTGCCGGGAATCCACTCTCCTTTTTTGATATTAGTGCGGTCTGCGGGGGCTAGTACTCGTGCCGGGGTTTGAGAAGCAACTAGGTCAAAGTTTCGAACGTAAAGCAAATTTTAGCTGCAGAAAACTCTGTACCGGATTTTTGGTCGTGCGGTCAGCGAAGGTTTGGCGTAGGTCGGCACTCCGGGCGGCCTGGGTTTGAACTCCATCCGCCTTCCTAGCGTCAGGCACCTTCCTCTTTACAAATCATTTGGCTGTTAAGCGATTGGTTAAACATAAAAAGGGGTTGATGAGGAATTACAGACAATCGATGAGGAGAATAAGGAAATGGCCTACACTTTTCTGCGAAAAGTGTAGAGGTGTTTTTCAGAATATATAGGCCCTCCGGGCAACTTGGTTTTGAACTCCATCCGCCTTCCTAACGTTGGTGTGCTCCCCGTCAAGTAGACAGTTCCTAATAATATAAACCTCTAC
>NZ_QRMX01000029.1:0-200 GCF_003472805.1 Acidaminococcus sp. AM05-11
CCTGTACTAATATGTCGAGGGCTTGACTTAAACCGCAAGTCCAAGAAGTAAAACGTCTCTTCATGAAGTTTTGAAGGCTCATGCCTTCAATTGAAAATCCGGTGGTTATGGCTGAAGGGATCCACCTGTTCCCATGCCGAACACAGTAGTTAAGCCTTCATACGCCGAAAGTACTCGACTGGAAACGGTCCGGGAGGATA
>NZ_QRMX01000029.1:210-25605 GCF_003472805.1 Acidaminococcus sp. AM05-11
AGTACTCGACTGGAAACGGTCCGGGAGGATAGGAAGCTGCCGGTTAAGGTAAGGACCCCTGAGTGAGAAATCACTCAGGGGTTTTTCTTTTGTCTTTTGCAAAAATCCCCCATTTTCGTTATAATACAATTACCATCAAACAAGAGAAAGGGGAAGTGAAAAATGGGGTATAAGTTTATGACCATTCTTCTCTTTTGTTTTTCCCTTTTGCCGTCGGCCTATTTGCGGTACTATCCTTTTCGGATTCTGGCCTCCAGGTCTGTGCGCCGATTTTTGCTCTGCGGCCATTTGATTATTTTCTTGTTGGAATTTGTACTGATTTCCGTTCTCTATAGTCAGGGGGTCCTGGTTTCCCGGACTCATACCTATCAGCAGTTGTATTTTATCAGCTACCTGCCCCATGTGCTGCTGCTGGTTTTCACCATCCGACCTTACTGGTTTCGGCATATCTTTGTTTTGGGGCTTCAGTCCATTTATATGCTGTTCATCCATACAGTGTCCATGGAGATCTATAAGTTGGGCTGGCCTGCCAAATGGGAAGCCCATGAGATGCTGGAATATTTTGGCCTCTATCTGTTTCTGTTCCTTTTGGGAATGCCCTTGATGCAGCGGCTGCTGGGACGGCTTTTCACCCGGAAACAGCTGCGGGTGCGGCCGGCCTATTGGTACTATTTGGGACCGGTGCCGCTGCTGCTGTGCTATTACCTGACCAATATGGATTACTACGATCTGCCCACAGAGGCTGTCACGCCTGTTTCCATCTATGTGTATACGCTTCTGAGCCGGGGCATTCTTCTTTTGGTGGCGGTGTGCCTGGTGGCGGCTGTCCGGAGTGGTATCCGGCACGCAGATCAGCTGCGGAGGCAGAAGGAAAAGAATGTGGTTCTCCAGGATCAGCTGGAGCAGCTCAATCTTTATGCGGCACTGCTCCAGAAGGAACAGCAAAAAATGGCTATTTTGCGCCATGATAGCCGGCACCAGCTGCGGCTTCTGGCCCAGCTGACAGAACAGGGCTATTTCGCGGAAGCAGAAAAACAACTGAAACAGCTGCAGAAAGAGGTAGAAGAACCATGAGCTCTTTTTTCGCTACCCTGGGTATTACTACATTCTTCCTTATACTGGTTCAGCCTTTTGCTTTACTCCATTTTTTGCCCTTCCGGCAATTTCTGCCCGCTCAGCAGCAAAAGCTGCTTTGGCGGGGTTGGTGGGGGCTGGTGCTCTTGGAAGCGGCAGGCTTTACCCTGCTGCAGCAGCAGGGTATTTTTGAAGATTCCCAGACCAGTTATTGGGTCCTCCGGGACTGCTCCTGGCTTCCTCAGGTTTTGCTGTGTCTGGGGTTTACCAGCCGCTTTTGGATTGGCCAGCTGTATGTGTTTGCCTTCCGGATCCTGTTTTCCGGTATTCTGTTTACCCTAAGCCAGGGACTTAGCCAGGAATTTTTTCCCCTTTTGGCAACTTCCCAGCGAGCAGGGCAGCAGACCCTCTTGTACGGTTTTCTGTCCCTATTGGCCTTTCCCTTTTTGCTGCGGTTCTTTACCCAGGTGTTCAGCCATTTTTCCCAGGCTGCTACCCGGCGGTACTGGCGGTATATTACCCTGATTCCGGTGCTGCTGGCCGTGGAAAGCCTGTACGTGAGTCTGTACGACTTTGTGCTGCCGGGGGTCTTTGATTTGCTGCTGCCCCGGTTCTTCCTGCTGGTGATTGCGGTGCTTCTCCTGGCGTCCATCCGCACTAGCCAGGAGGAGGTCTATCAGGGCATCCAAATCTTTGAAAAGAATCACCAGCTGCAGCAGCAGTTTACTTCCACGGAAAATTACATTCGGTTGGCCCAGGAATCCCGGCAGCGCATGGAGGCTCTCTACCAGGAAAAACGGGAGCTTTTGGCCTATTTGCTGGAGCGGGTCCAGCAAAAGGACCGGGATGGGGTTCTGCACTGCATCGATAAACTGGGAGAACGCTTCAATACCACCAAACTGCCCCAGTATTGCCAGAATCCCGTAATCAATGCAGCGCTGACGGTATATTTTGCCAAAGCCCGGGAATGGGGAATCCCGGTAACCATTGCAGCGGACCTGCCTCCAGGACTGGAATGCAGTGTGGATCTGTCCATTGTCCTGTCCAACCTGGTAGAGAATGCCCTTTTGGCCAGCCAGAAGCAGCCAAGGGAAAAGCGGAACATTACGGTACTGGCCCTGCACCAGGCTGGGGTGCTGAACATTTTGGTGAAGAATCTGTTCGATGCACCTGTGGAATTGGACGAAAACGGTCTGCCGGTGACCCATGTGAAGGGCCATGGGATTGGCATGAAATCCTTGGTTCGGTTCCGGGACAAGTACGGGGCCAGCATCCTGTGCCAACAGAAAGATGGCTGGTTTCAGACCTACCTGCAAGTAGCTGCCCAAACCCAAACAGGGGGTGAAGACGGTTAAAGGTCAAACATAAACTGGAAATACTGTTCCTGAAAATCCCGATATTTGCGTTTCCCCAGGGGAATCTGGTGGCCCTGGATTTCCACATATTCAGCCTTGATCAAGTGGATGGCGGCCAGGTTTACCAGGTAACCCTTGGTGGGGGAAAGAAACTGTCCCGGGGCGATTTTATCCAGGTCGGCCTTCATTTCCTGGCCGGACTTCCGGGTTTCCAGGGTACTGCCGTCGGCCAGATAGACTTCCATAACGTGGCCATGGCTTTCCAGAAAAAGAATTTGGGCGATTTCTTCTACCCGGATTCCTCCGCCTACCAGCCGAAAGATGATTTTGGCGCTGCTGCGCTGCCGGATATAGCTTACGGCCCGGTCCAGGGCTTTGTTGAATTGGGCCTGGGTAAAGGGTTTCAGCAGATAATCCGTGGCCTTTACGGCAAAAGCGTCTACGGCAAATTCGTCGCTGGTGGTCAGGAAGATGATTTCCGCCTGGCTGTGTTTTTCCCGGAGGGCACGGGCCACCTCGGTGCCCAGAATGCCCGGCATGCACACATCCAGCAGGACGATATCGAACGGGCACCCCTGGCTGATGGCATCGATAAAGGCGAAGCCATCGGTATAGGTCCGGTATTCCACGGTTTCTTTTTTGTTTTGGAAGTAGATTTCCGCAGCGGCCTGAATCATTTGTACTTGATCCGGCAAATCGTCGCAGATAGCAATGTGCAGCATCCTGCACCTCTCCTTTCCGTAACCTGTTAGCTTGTTAATTCTATTATACACAAATACAAACGCTTTCTGAGAAAACCGTCCTAAACAGGCGGTTTTTTTTCACGAAATGCACCTGGGAAATAGGCAAGCGCAAATTTTTGCTGGTCATGCCAAAAAAGCGCCCTTTCTTGCCAATTGTAAATTTTCCTGTAAAGACTTTGGTATAGTGTAGTTAATAGGAAGGATACAATAGCCCAAACTGTGGGAGAAGAAAAGAGGGAAATTGTATGAACAGGATCTATCAGGTCATTTGGAATCGGGCACGGGGAATGTATATGGTGGTGTCCGAACTGGCTAAAAGCCGGTCCAAGGGCAGCGGGGCCGGGGGTAAACGGAGCAAACTGTTCCAGCCCGCAGCGGTTCTGGCTGTACTGCTGACCTTTGGCGTAGGAGGAAACGCCTGGGCAGCCGTCACTATAGGGACAACAGATCCAGGAGTCTCGGCCACCGTGTATACCACCGATGAAGTGTACACCAAGATTGAAGTGAATGCAGAACTGGAGAAAAAAGCAGATCTTAATACGGACGGGAAAGTTGCTGCTGCTGTCAAAGCGGACACTGCGGATATCGCTACCAATGCCACTAACGATGGCAATGGAAAAAATATTGCAGATACCTATGCTACCCAGGAAAGTGTAAATGCGGCATTGGAAAAAAAGGCAGATGTTAATGAGGACGGGAAAGTTGACGCTGCTGTCAAAGCGGATACCGCCACTACGGCAACCAATGCCACCAATGCCACCAACGATGGAGAGGGAAACAACATTGCAGCTACCTATGCCACCAAGACGGCACTGGCGGGTAAGCAGGACAAGATTGCAGATTCTCTGACGATTGATGGTGCTACTGGGTCAACCATTATCAATAACAATACTATAAAAGTTCAAGATGATGTTAACACCTGGCATTCCACTACCATCACCAGTAGTTCCATTGATTTTGGCAGCGGCGCTACTACCATTAGTGAAGACTTTATTGGAACGACCAGCCTCTCTGCCAGTAAACTCACAATGGATACGGAATCGAATCCATCGATTACACTATACTATCAGAGAGGAAACTATACTACTACCATTGATGCAACGCAAATAAAAACTTCTACCCTCACCGGCACCTCCGGGGTTAATGACGGCAGCCTTAAAGCCGGCACTTACGTTGCGACCACAAGTACCGTAGGCCAGAACCTGAATGCCCTGGATACCGCAGTGGGGAACGAGAAAACCGCCCGCATCGCTGCTGATACTGCCCTGGCCGGTGCCGTAAATGGCGGGATGGTCATTGGCAGTGACAATGTCCTAATGAAAAACAGCACTGCTGTCAATGCAGAAACTGGCGCAGTGACCAATAGCCAAACGGCAGTGGATACCCTGATTATCAACCAAGGAAAGGATAACCAGGTGACCATTGATGAACACGGCATCAAGGTGGGTACGAACAGCTCCCTGATGGATGACGACGGTATTTATACCGGCGGCGATTCCTACAACGACGCCAAAGCAGCCCTTAAAGCCACCGGGGAAATCAAAGGGGCGGACGGCAAATTCACGGTAGATGCCGAGGGCAGCCTGACCGCAGTTTCTGGTACCATCGGTACAGTGAATGTAGCAACTGACGGTACGGTGACCGGTGTCAAAGACCTTACGGCCAGCGGCACCCTAACCAGCGGAGACACCAATTCCAGCAACTATACGACCATTAGCGCGGGCAGTACCCACTCCGAAAATGAGAAGATTGATAGCGGCACGCTTTATACCAGCGAAGCCACTTTTGATGAAAAGGGCAGCACCGTAAAGGTGAAAGATGACATAGCCAAAGGCTCCAGTACGTTGACCGCGGGACAACTGGAAAATGTCGTCAGCAGCAACGATGAGAAGACGAAATCCACCTTCCGGCAAACCACGGGTCAGATTTTGGCGGAGGTGACAGCTGGCACCAATACAACCAGCAGTACCCAGACCGCGCAGGATATTACCAATCAGGCAGCCACTGGTACCATCACCAATAACGCCAAGAACCTGGTGAATACAGCTGCCGATGGCATTACGCATACGGCTGGTACGAGCATCCTGGACGTGGTAGGGAATACGACGGTGACTACGACTACAGAGGGTACGACTTTTGAAAACACAGGTCACAGCACGGCTTTGGAAGGCGGTTCGCTTACGAAGACGACGATTTCCGGGAATACCCTCCAAACGGGCAAAGCAACCATGGACTATGCGGAGGTCATGAAAGACCTGGGGGTCCGGGGCAGTGCCGCCATCGACCAGAACCTGACAGTAAAAGGTGCTTCGGACTTGCAAGGCAGCGTTACGGTAGGCAAAGAGCTGGAGGTGAAAGGCAATACCAAGCTGGACGGTACCTTGGAAGTGGCCCAAGCAGCTTCCTTCAAGGATATCGTCACGCTGGAAAAAGACCTGAAGGTGGGCGGCAATGCTTCCATAGCCGGCGAAGTATCGGCCAGTTCCTATAAGATTGGGGACAAGACCTACATTGACAAGAACGGCATCAACGCCAATGACCAGAAAATCACCAATGTGGCACCGGGAGAACTGGCCCCGGACAGCAAGGATGCGGTAAACGGCAGCCAGCTGTATAGCACTAACCAGCGAGTGGACAGGCTGGACAGCCGGGTGGACAAGGTGGGGGCCAGCGCAGCGGCCCTGGCTAACCTCCATCCCCTGGATTTCGATGAAGACTCCAAAGTCAGCGTGGCCGCCGCGGTAGGGAACTATGGCAGCGCAGCCGCCGGTGCCCTGGGCGTATTCTACCGGCCTACTGACCGGGTAATGCTTAATGTCTCTTCCAGTTTTGGCAATGGCGAAAACCTGGTAGGCGGCGGGGTAACCTTTAAACTGGGCCGGAGCAGCAAACGGCTGGAGCAGGCTGAAAATACCAATGCCGCTTTGGCGAAACAGGTGAATGAACTCCAGGCACGGCTGGACGCTCTCTTGGGGGCACTGAATCCCCATATGAGCAGGGAATTTCCGGATGTGCCGGCCAACCATTGGGCTTATGAGGCGGTCAGTAAACTGGCCGAGAAAGGTATCCTCAAAGGGGAGGCAGACGGCAAATATCATGGTGACCGGACCCTGACCCGCTACGAAATGGCGGAAATCATCTATAACGCCCTGAGCAAAGGGGCCAAGGCCGAAGTCAAACTGGTGCAGGAATTCCGGCCGGAACTCCAGGCCCTGGCGGCTAAGAGACAGGCGTAACCCACTAGCTGAAGTAAATAAAACCTGAATACCCTTGCAAATTCACCCTGGCAATCCAGCCAGGGTGAATTTGTGTTACGCAGCGGCAGAAGGCCTGTAAGCTTGTCTTCAGCTATTTTTACTGGACCTGCAAAGCATAGGACGAAACAGAAAAATAGGTTTCTTTGGTTGACAGGTTTGCTGACACTAACTATAATTTAAAAGCGAATGCAAATTATTTGCAAGTAAGGAGCTGAAAGACTTGAAAAAATGGATTGTTTTGTTATTGCTGTTTTTTTGTTTTTGGGGCAGTGCAGAAGCGGCAGGGCACATTGTGGGTGTATCTTATGGAGTCAACCAGAAAGGGCAGCTAAGGGTTGTGATTGAATCGGATGAGCCGCTTCCTTACAAGACAAAAATCTTGGAAGGAGAGGCCCATATTTTTATTAATGGCATACTGGAACCCTCAATCGCTCCCATCTACCAGCCGCGTGAATCCACTCACGTAAGGACGGTCCGTTTGCAAAAGACGCCAAAAGGGACGTTAATTCATATCCATACGGATGAAAACCCAACCCGGGCGGATTTTAAGATATTTGCTTTGAAGGCCGATGCGGAAACAAAACGGCCGCCGCGCATTGTAATCGACGTGGCGCCTGTATTCGAGCGAGAATACAGGGTAGGGGGCGGACTCAAAGGGAAACGGATTACGCTAGACCCTGGTCATGGGGGTTCCGATCCTGGGACCCATGGCCTTGAAAGCGGGCTCAAGGAAAAGGAAGTAACCCTGCCTCTTGCCCTTCGGGTAAAGAAGCTCCTTGAACAGAAGGGAGCAACGGTCTATTTAACGCGATATAGTGACCGCGATGTTTTTGGACCTACGGCTACGGATCAGCAGGAACTCCAGGCCCGCGTTGATGTGGCCGAAAAGACCCGTTCTGACCTGTTTCTCAGTATTCATTGCAATGCGAGTACGAATCGCAGTGTTGGAGGCTATTCCACGTATTATACGCCCAAGACACCCTATGATAAGAACTTTGCCTATGACCTACAGACTGAGTTAATGAAAACGGCTGCTGTGACGGATCGAGGCATCTTTGCTTCCCGGCTGTACGTCAATCGCAAATCTTCAATGCCCAGTGCTTTGGTGGAATGCCTGTTTATGACGAATAAAAGGGAGGAACAGCTGCTGCTCTCCGAGCATTTCCTGGATAAAATTGCAGAGGCTATTGCGCGGGGAATTGAAAAATTTGAGGAGGCTGGAGTGTAGGCAATTGGCGGAGAAAATATGCTGGCCCGCTAAAGAACGGACTCCATTGCTTTTTATGATTACTTTTTCCTATCATGGATAATTCTCAATAGGTATTTGTTATTTTCCCTTACCCTGACTATAATTGTTGTAGGAAAAACATACTTGTTTTCCGGGTATTTAGTTTGACTTTTTTTGGGAGGGGTTATTATGTGGAAAAAATTGATGGCCGTTCTGGTCTGTTGTTTGGCCCTTGTGGTGGGCGCCTGCGGAGAAACGGCTTCTACGGCAGCACCGGCTGGCGGCAATAAGGCGGCAGCTGCAGCGGACAGCAGTGCCGCAGCTGAGGGCAAAACCTTGGTAGTCTATTTCTCCAATACGGGAAATACCAAAAAGGTGGCGGAAGCTCTTGCCCAGGAAACCGGCGGCACCCTGTATGCTATCGAAGCGGCCCAGCCGTATACGGCGGCCGATTTGGACTATAACAACAACGATAGCCGGAGCGTAAAGGAACATAAGGATCCGTCCATCCGTCCTGCCATTAAAGGGGATGTGGCTGACTGGGGTTCTTATAAGACCGTTTATATTGGCTATCCCATCTGGTGGGGACAGGCTCCCAATATTCTCTACACCTTTGTAGAAAACCATAATTTCGACGGCAAGAAAGTGATTCCTTTTGCTACTTCCTACAGCAGCTCTTTTGGCAGCAGCGGCTCCAACCTGGCCAAAGCAGCAAAAACCGGCAATTGGCAGGAAGGCAAACGCTTTGCCGGCGGCGCTGGTGCAGCTGAAGTAAAGGATTGGCTGAAAAAATAAGCTTTGTCTAAGGGCACCCACGGCAGTGAGTGTCCTTTCTTTCTGCCCGGCTGCCAGCAAAAGGGGCTTCTTTTTTTCCCAGGTTTCGGTATAATAAAGAGTAATATTCTTACCAAAGAAACCCAATTTACAATCAGGAGGATTATGGATATGCACAATAAATGGCTCCGCAGATTTTTGAAGCTGCTGCTTTTTTTGGTCTGCCTGGCAGGTTTGGGCGCTGCCTTTTGGCAGTTAGCCCCCAGCTACGCCAAGGCCCCTGTGCTCCAAGCTCTGCGCTGGGGCCAGGAGAAAGCCATCCACTACGATTTGATTTCCGGTTCGGAGGTGACCAATATCCGGCAGGTAATGACTGCGGATCCTTCCACCAGCCGGACCATTATGTGGCAGTCTTCCTTTGCCCAGGAAAACCCCGTGGTGGAATACCGGGTAAAGGGCCAAAATGACTCCCAGACGGTTTCTGCAGCAGAGGAGAAGTTCACCGATGGGGGCAAGGAAACCTACATCCATACGGCGTATTTGACCAAGCTGAAGCCGGGAACGGACTACGAATACCGGATCCGCTATGCCAAGAAGGCAGGAAACTGGCTGGCACTTCATACGTTTAAGGGCAATGATTTTAAGGCGCTGGTATTCCCGGACTCCCAGTCCAGCGATTACAGTGTCTGGAAGGAAACGGCTATGCCCGCCTGGGAACGGAACCAGGATGCCCAGTTCTTCATCAACATGGGGGACCTGGTGGACAATGGGGAGGATGCTTCCCAGTGGAATGCCTGGTTTGACGTGGTGGAACCCATGGCGGAAAAGATTCCGGTGGCGCCTCTTATGGGCAACCACGAAACCTATAACCTGGACTGGAAGGTTCGCCGGCCGGAAGCCTATATGAAACTGTTCTCCCTGCCGGCCAATGGGTACAAGGCCTATCCCAACCGGTTTTATTCCTTCAATGTGGGAGATGTGCACTTTGTGGTGCTGGATACCCAAACCCAGGAAATGGCCGATTTTGAGCCCAGTCTTTTGGCGGATGAAATGGCCTGGTTCAAGGCAGATATGGCCAAAAACCAGAAAAAGTGGAATGTGGTGCTGATGCATAAGGATCCCCTGCAATACGCCTTTAATCCGGAAACCCGGCCCGGCGCCGACCGGAAAGAGGGCTTTTCGGAAGAAGGCCGGCAGTGGATGCCCCTGTTTGACCAGTACCATATTGACCTGGTACTGTCCGCCCATCTGCACACCTACCGGAACCGGGGCATTATCCAGAACTTCCAGCGGGCGCCCCAGGGGCCGTTATACATTATTACCGGCGTGGCCGGCAATGTGCGGTATCCTTCCCTGTGGGCCCGGCATAGCCTGGATGTGATGGTGGCACCGCAGCCGGAGACGGATAACTATCTGGTGCTGGAGAAGCAGGACAATATGCTGCGGATTCGCTGCTACCTGCCCAATGGCACGCTGCTTGATACGGCAACGGTGGTCAAGTAAAACTGAACAAAGTATACAAAATTATGAAAACTTGTCACGAAAATGTGACAAGTTTTTCTTTACAGAATGGACAGAATGCAGTAAAATACTACTATTATTGAGAATTCTGCTCCCTGTGGGGCAGAAGGCAGAAGGAGGTTGTTGCCTTGAAGCTATCATTCACAAAGATGCATGGCTGTGGAAACGACTATGTGTATGTGAATTGTATGGAAAAGATGCTGCCGCAGCCGGGGAAAATTTCGGAGCTGGTGAGCCATCGCCGTTTTGGGGTTGGTTCCGATGGTCTGATCTGCATTTGCCCGTCTGAGAAGGCGGATTTCCGTATGCGTATGTTCAATGCCGATGCCTCAGAAGGCAAGATGTGCGGCAATGGCAGCCGCTGTGTGGCCAAATTTGTTTATGACAAGGGTTTGACCAAAAAGGATACCATTACCCTGGAAACCCTGGCCGGGATCAAAACCATCCATATGACGGTCCAGAACGGCAAGGTGACGGAGGCCGAAGTGGCCATGGGCAAGGCCGAAACAAGAACGCAGCTGATTCCTATGCAATGGGACGCAGAGACCTGCATCAACCAAGGGGTGACTTTCACCCGGCCGGATGGCAGTACCTTCCAGGTACAGGGAACGGCGGTATCCATGGGCAATCCCCATTTTGTCCTGTTTGTGGACGAGGTGGAAACGGCTCCGGTGGAAGAAGTGGGCCGCATCATTGAAACCTCTCCGGTCTTTCCGGAACAGGTCAATGTGGAGTTTGTCCAGGTAATCGATGCCAACCACGTGAAATTCCGGGTTTGGGAGCGGGGCAGCGGGGAAACCTGGGCCTGCGGAACCGGCGCCTGCGCAGTAGGCTATACGGTGCTTACCCTGGGCAAAGCCGGCAAACCAGGAGAATTCGTCAAGGTGGAAGCCAAAGGCGGTATGCTCCAGGTGAAGGTCCAGCCCGATGGGGAGATTATCCTGAAGGGACCGGCCACCACTGTTTTTGAGGGAGAAATGGAACTTCCCGATAACTTGGATTGACTTTACCCCATTGCTAATTTAAAATAAACATATAAGAGCGCTCAGCACATAAAGGAGATTACTATGGCTTTAGTAAATGGCAATTATGCAAAATTAAAGGACAGCTATTTGTTTTCTGATATTGCAGCACGGGTAGCTGCTTTCACCAAAGCCCATCCCGAAAAGAAATTGATTAAAATGGGCATTGGCGATGTTACCCTGCCGCTGGCTCCTGTAGTTGTGGATGCGATGACCAAGGCTGTCCAGGAAATGGGCAAGAAAGAAACCTTCCGGGGTTATGGCCCTGAACAAGGTTACGATTTCCTGCATGAAGCCATTGTTGCCTACTACGCTCGTCATGGAGTGGAACTGGACAGCAAGGAAATTTTCATCAGCGATGGTGCCAAAAGCGACTGCGGCAATATGACCGACCTGTTTGACGACAGCAACGTAATCCTGGTTCCGGATCCGGTTTATCCCGTTTATGTGGATACCAACCTGATGCGCGGCCGCAAGATTTTGTACATGAACGGCACTCCGGAGAACGGCTTCCTGCCCATGCCGGACTTTGATGTAAAAGCCGATATTGTATACCTGTGTTCTCCCAACAACCCCACCGGTGCCGTTTACACCCGGGACCAGCTGGCAGTTTGGGTAGAATACGCCAAGAAGTATGATGCCATTCTGCTGTACGATGCAGCTTACGAAGCGTTTATTACGGATGAGAACATCCCCCGCTCTATTTACGAGGTTCCCGGCGCCAAGGATTATGCCATTGAAATCTGCTCCTTCTCCAAGACGGCAGGCTTTACCGGCACCCGCTGCGGCTACACCGTAGTTCCCCTGGGCCTGAAACGGAAATCTCCGGAAGGCAAGGAAATGAGCCTGAACAAAATGTGGCTGCGCCGGCAGACCACCAAGTTCAATGGGGTCAACTACATTGTACAACGGGGTGCAGAAGCTGCCATGTCTCCGGAAGGGGAAAAGGAATGCGGCGAAATGCTGGCTTACTACCGTGAAAATGCCCGCATGATCATGGAAACCTTTGACAAGAAAGGCTACAAGTATTTCGGCGGCAAGTATTCTCCTTACGTTTGGATGCAATGTCCCAACCATATGGGCAGCTGGGAATATTTTGACCACCTGCTCAATGACCTGGCCATTGTAGGCACTCCCGGCGCTGGTTTCGGCACCATGGGGGAAGGTTACCTGCGTCTCAGCGCTTTCGGTACCCATGAGGGCACCAAGGAAGCCATGGAACGGATTGAGAAAGACAGCATTTAAAATTGTTTTTTACCAACCAGAGTCAATTCTTAAAAACAGGAAAGGGTGTTTGCGTATGAAGAAATTAGCATTAGCATTGACCGCCGTTTTGTCCATGGGTTTGGCAAGTATGGGTTTTGCCAGCCCCGCCAGTGACCTGTTGAATCAGGAAGAAAAGACCGTTACCCAAGTAGTGAACCTGCTGCAGGGCCAAGGCGAACTGGCTGATGTATCCAAGAACTTTACCCCAGAATTGCAAAAGAACTTTAACGATAAGGCTCTCAGCAATATGCAAAAGGGCGTTACCGACCAACTGGGCAAAGTCAGCGATGCTACCCTGGTACGGCTGGACAAGTTCCCGGATGCAGACCGTCTGATCTACTTGGGCAAAGCAAGAAAATCCCCGAATGTGCAATTGACTTTCCTCTTTGTGACCAAAGACAAGAAAGCTTTGCTCCAGGGCGTTAACGTGACTCCGGTAGAAATCAAAACGGAAAATACCCAGGATAAGGCAGCTGCTGCCAAATAAGTTTCTTGGGAAATTATCCAAAAGGCTTGCAACAAAAAATTCCTGACCCTACGGGGCCAGGAATTTTTTTGTCTGTGGTATTTAGTTTTTCAGATACTTGGTGAAGAATTGGGTGAGTTTGCCCCAGGGAATCAGGTCCACCTTATCGTACAGGTCCACATGGCCGGCGCCCTTTACGTAGTACATACAGTTCCTTGGGTTCTGCTGCCCGGCGGTAGGCGTCTTCGCTGAATTCCTTGGAATGGGCCTGGTCGCCGGTAATAAACAGCATGGGCCGGGGAGAGATGGTCTCGATATCTTCAAAGGGATAGAAGTTCATAAACTTTACGTTGCTGACCAGGGTCGGATGGGTGGTATGTTCCGGATTTTCTCCCGGCGTAGTGTAGGAGCCCCGGGTGGTGCGGTAGAAATCATAGAATTCCTTTTGGATGGGGTTGGTGCTGCTGTCAATGGCGTGGGTGGTGCCGCTGGTATATTTTACGGGAGCTCCGTCAGCTTCTGCCCAGCGTTCCTGGGCGGCCTGTTCCAGAATGGCCTTGCGCTGTTCCACGGTCTGGGATTTGTTCAGGCCCCAGCGGTTGGCGTTGCCCATATTGTACATGCTTACGGTGGCTACGGCCTTCATCCGGGGATCAAGCTTGGCGGCGCTGATGACGAAACTGCCGCTGCCGCAGATGCCCAGAACCCCGATCTTATCCCGGTTGACAAAATTCTGCTTGCCCAGGTAATCCACGGCGGCACTGAAATCTTCGGCGTAGACATCGGGGTTTACGCTGTTCCGGGGTTGGCCTTCGCTTTCGCCCCAGTAGGACAGGTCAATGGCCAGGGTTACAAAGCCCTTTTCCGCCAGCTTTTGGGCGTACAGGTCGGAGCTTTGCTCCTTTACGGCGCCCATGGGATGGCCCACAATAATGGCCGGAAGTTTTTCTGCCTTTTTCAGGTCTTTGGGTACAAACAGGCTGCCGGCTACCTTCATATCATACAGGTTCTTAAAAGAAACCGTCTGTTTGGTCACCTGGCTGCTCTTGTAAAAGTTGTCAGGATGGCCGGCGGTATCGGTGGGAGCCGGGGTAGTGGCCGGCAGGGGAGCGAAGAAATCAGCTGCCTGGGCTTTTCCCGTATAGCCTACTGCTGAAAAGACGCTGCTGCACAGCAGCAGGGATACCATTATTTTTTTTGCTTTGGACATCATAATACATTTCCTCCTTTTTGCAGTACAGAAATTGGGGTACCGGATTGGCTGGTACGCCAGAAAATAAACAGGGCACTGACAGCAGCAAAGAAAACGCCGCCGCTTAAAACGAAACTGGTTCCATAGCGGTCAATCAGCTGGCCGCAGAGCAGGCTGGCAGCCATGGTGCCCAAATTGGCGGCTGTCAGGAACAGTCCGTTGGCAAAGGCCGCAGCTTCCGGGGCCGCAGTGGTCAGCCAGTACTGGTTCATGTTGGCATTGATGCCGCCCAGAATTCCCCAAAGAAGAATTACCAGAGCGGTAAAGCTGGCGGAAGTGCCGGCCAAGCTCAGCAGCCCATACAGGGCGGCCAGCACAAAGGGAAAGGCTTGGACCGAAGAGCGGGGAAAGCGGATCAGGAGGCCGCCGGAAATATAGCTGCCCACCACATTGGCCAGCCCATAGAGCAGCAGCAGCAGACTGACGTTTTGGGGGTTCAGGCCGGTGACCCGGTCCAGATAATCTGCCAGGTAGCTGAAGACACCGAAGACGGCTCCGTTCATAAATACCACGGCCAAAATGGCCTGCCAAACTACGGGCTTTTTCAGTACGGCCAGCTGGCTGCCATAGCTCAGAACCTGATGCACAGGCAGGGAGGGCACCCAAAGCAGGGTTGCCAGGAAGGCCAGGGCTGTTACTGCTGCGAAAAACAGCAGGGACGCTTCTAAAGAAAATTGGGCGGCCAGAAAGTTGCTGACGGGAACGCCTACCACCATGCCGGCGGCGGTGCCAATCATTACCTTGCCCACGGCTTTGGGGCCCTCACCAGCGGGTGCCTCCTGGGCGGCTGCGGCAAAGGCCAGGGAGCAGTACACCGGATGAAAGAAGGCGGGAATGATCCGGGCGGCCAAAAGTACGGCAAAACTGTCGGTAAAAGCAGAAAGCAGGTTGCATACGGCGAAAAGCCCCAGCACAAAAAGCATGACGGTTTTCCGGTTGAAGCGGGAAAACAGCAGGGGCATAACGGGCCCGGCCCCGGCAACTACCAGGGCGAACAAGCTGACCAAAAGGCCTGCCTGGGAGATGGGAACGGAAAAGCGTTCAGCCACAGCGGGCAGAATGCCAATGACTCCCATTTCCGTATTCAAGATGCCGAATACGCCTATGGCTAAAATAAAGAGAAATAAACGCAGGTTTTTCATAGACTCTCCTTTCTGCAAACAGTATAAACTAGGAAAAGATGAATAACAAATACCTATATACTTTTATAAATTATGCTTTAAGAGCATAAAAATAAAGAAAGCCGCTTCAGGCCCAAATTGGGCTTTAGAAGCGGTATTCTTTTGATAGGAGCAGTTAGATGTAAAAACGGGAAAAGCCCCTGAGAATGGAAAAGAACCCGGCAGAAGGTGTGTTCTGTCGGGTTCTTGCTCTTGTTGCTTATTTGACGGTCTTCAGCTCCGTCCAGTAATGGTCGTACATGGTAATGGCATCTCCAATATCGTGGAGCCATTCTCCTTTGGAGAAGTTGTCCGCTGCGGTTTGCAGCATGGGATCCTCCAGGAATTCCTTGGAGTGGAATTCCCGGGCTTTCACGTTGGGGTCGTTGTAGCCGATGTATTCGTAGTTCTGGGCGCTGACCTTGGGGTCATACAGGAAGTTGATGAATTTCTCCGCCAGTTCCTTGTGTTTGGCCCCTTTGGGAATGGCCAGGGCATCGGCCCAGACAGTGGTGCCTTCCTTGGGAATCACAAAGCCCAGGTTGGGGTTGTCCAGATGGCTGAAGTAGGCATCGCCGGACCACATGGTTCCAATCCAGCCTTCTTCGGCAATGAATTTCTGCTTCAGGCTGTCCGTATCATAGGCCAGTACCCCGGGGGCCAGGGCTTTCAAGTCCTCGAAAGACTTTTTCACCTGTTCCGGATCCGTGGAATTGTAGGAATAGCCGTTTTTCTTCAGCCCCATGCCCAGTACTTCCCGGCTGTCGTTCAGAAGAATGACACGGCCTTTGTACTTGGGGTCCCACAGGTCATTCCAGGAGGTGGGCGGGGTCTTGATGTACTTCTTGTTGTACACAATGCCCGTCATGCCCCAGGTATAGACCACGGAATATTCCTGGTTGGGGTCAAATTCCGGGTGCTGCAGCTCGGGGGTCAGGTTTTGGATGTTGGGCATGGCTGCCTTATCCAGCTTTTCCAGCATACCCAGCTTGATCATGGTGGAAACCATGTAGTCCGAGGGCTGGATCAGGTCATACTGGGCGCCGCCGGCCTGGAGTTTGGCCAGCAGTTCTTCGTTGTTGGAGAACACGTCGTAGTTGACCTTGCAGTTATATTCCTTTTCAAATTCCTTGATCAGGGCGGGATCGTAGATATCCGCCCAGCTGTACAGGTTCAGCACTTCCTTATCGCTGTCCTTGTCACTGCCGCAGCCGGTACTGAAAAGGGCGGTGAGAAGGGTCAGACAGACCAAAAAGAAAATCTTAATTTTTTTCATGGCTCAGTCCTTTCTGGAAGAATGATACCCCTGCTTTTGCAGCAGTTGGGAAACAACCACCAGGGAAATGGTGATCAGCATCATGCAGGTGGAAAGGGCGTTGATCTGAGGCGAAATTCCCCGTTTTACCATGGCGTAAATGTACAGGGGAAGGGTGGTGGAGTTGGGCCCGGCCACAAAGAAGCTGATGACAAAGTCATCAATGGACAGGGTAAAGGCCATCAGGGCTCCTGCCACAATGCCCGGAAGGATCATGGGGAAGGTCACATACCGGAAAGCCTGCCAGGGAGTGGCGTACAGATCGCTGGCCGCTTCTTCCAGGTCCTGCCGGCAGCCTTCCAGCCGGGCTCCTACGGTGATAATCACGAAGGACAGGCAGAAGGTAATGTGGGCAATGGTCAGGGTGATTTTGCCCAAAGGAATGCCGGCCTGGGAGAACAGCACCAAAAGGGACAGGCCCATAACGATTTCCGGAATCAGGATGGGCAGGTACAGCAGGCTGTTCATGGCAGCCTTGTACTTGTACTGGTACCGGTGAAGGGCCAGGGCGGCCATGGTACCCATAATGGTGGTAACTACCGTAGTAATGGAAGCAATAATCAAGCTGTTGCCCAGGGCGGACAGCACTTGGTCATCGTGGAGCAGGGAAATGTACCATTTCAGGGTAAAGCCCGTCCACACAGCGTTGATTCGGGATTCATTGAAGGAATACAGGGACAAAATCACCAGGGGCAGGTACAGAAACGCCAAAACCCCCAGGGAATAGGCAACCAAAGTAGCACTACGCCAGCTTTTCTGCATGGTGATGGCCTCCCTTCTGGGCCTGGAGGGCCTTATAGTAAAGCACAATGAGCAGCAGGGCCAAAATGGCCAAGATAATGGACAAGCTGGAGCCGAAAGGCCAATCCCGGGCGGCCAGGAACTGGTCCTGGATGACGTTGCCGATCAGGGCGCTTTTGGCGCCGCCCATTACATCGGGCACTACAAACATGCCCAGGGAAGAAATGAATACCAGGATGGAGCCGGCGGCTACCCCCGGCATGGTCAGGGGCAGGGTTACTTTACGGAAAGCTGTAAAGGGTTTGGCGCCCAGGTCACTGGCAGCTTCCAGAAGCCGTTTGTCCATCTGTTCCAGGGAAACGTAGATGGGAAGAATCATAAACGGCAGCAGGGCGTAGACCATGCCCAGCATCACTGCATAATCGTTGTACAAAAGAATCATGGGTACTTCAATGACGCCCAAATGGAGCAGGAAGGTGTTCACCAGGCCTTGGGCCCGGAGAATAATTACCCAGGCGTAGGACCGGATTAGGAAGTTGATCCAGAAAGGAATCATCACCAGGATAATCCCCATCTGCTGCCACCGCTTGGGCATGATCATGGCAATGGTGTAGGCAATGGGATAGCCCAGGGCAAAGGTAAACAGCGTGGTCACCACTGCGGTAAACAGGGTGGAAGCGAAAATTTGAATGTAAAGAGGCTCAAAAAAACGCACGTAGTTGTTCAGGGTCCAATGAAAAATCACCTGTCCGTAGGTGGAACGGGAGGCAAAGGATACTGCAACCACAATCAAAAGGGGCAGCGCAAAAAAGATTGTCAGCCACCCCATGGAAGGCAATACCAGCCATTTTCCCCGCTTCATTTCGTCACCCGAACGCTGTCCTTGGCGTTCCACCGGATTCCTACCCGATCATCCGGTTCCCAGCGCTTGTGGTCATCATAGTATTGATAGGCAGTGACCAACTCATTGGAATTGTCCAGACGGATGAACACCTTGTCAAAGGTGCCGCAGAACAGGATTTCCACCACGGTGCCGTAATAGAAGGAACCGGGTTTGTCCGGGTCTTCGTCTTCTTCCTTGGTAACGATGACGAATTCCGGCCGCACGGAAATCAGATGGTCCTCATCTCCCTCAATGTCAAAGAAGTTGTTTTCGCCAATAAAGCTGGCGGCAAACTTGCTTTTGGGAGCCTGGTAAATCCGGGTGGGGGGATCGTCCTGCTCAATCCGCCCGCCGTTGACGATAATAACACGGTCGCTCATGGTCAGGGCTTCTTCCTGATCATGGGTTACATAGATGAAAGTGATGCCCAGGCCGCGTTGGAGATTTTTCAAATCCAGCTGCATTTTTTTCCGCAGCTTATAGTCCAGGGCGCCCAGGGGTTCGTCCAAAAGCAGTACCTTGGGGTTGTTCACCAGAGCCCGGGCGATGGCCACCCGCTGCTGCTGGCCGCCGCTCATCTGCTGGGGCTTTCGGTAGCGAAGGTTCTCCAATTGGGTCAGGTACAGCACCTGGTCGATGCGTTCCTGCTGTTCTTCCTTGGGGACCTTCTTCATCATCAGGCCAAAGCGGATGTTGTCCTCCACGGTCATGTGGGGGAACAGGGCGTAATGCTGGAAGACCATATTGACATTGCGTTTATAGGGTGCCAGTTTTGTTACATCTTCGTCATCCAGATAAATATGACCGGTACTGGGAGTTTCCAGTCCGGCAATCATACGCAGAATGGTAGTTTTACCACAGCCGGACGGTCCCAGCAGGGTAACGAATTCTCCGTCGTATATGGTCAAATCCAGCGGCGGAATAATCACGTTGTTCTCAAATTCCTTGGTGATACCCACCAGGCGAATCATTTCTTTCATCTCTCAGTTGTCACGACCTTTCTTATTTTAAACAATACGCACATTATAGCATGTTTGCCCCTGCGATAACAGAAAAGAAAGGCAAGAAAAACCCATTTTTTTGTAAAATTTTCCCGGATTTTGCTACCTTTGAAACGATATTCGAAAAACGGTTCATGTTACGGAAAAGATTGCAGGAATTTCATAGGAGGCTAACGAATATGTTTCTATGAAATACAGTTTAGATATGAAGCAGAAAGCAGCCAAAATGGGAAAGCCGGATTTTAGGTCCGGGAGAGGAGGTACAGCATGACTACGGTGACAGCATCGGAGATTGCCCTTCCGCGGGATTTGATCCAGTTTGTGTTTGAAGCTGCCTATATCCAGCGCTGGAATGACCACATTCGTCCCCAGGGCTTTACAGAGCTTGACAAGCAGGCCCACAAGATGATGATTGCCTATATTCTGGCCCGGTACGAGGAGCAGGATCATCACGCCCAATTGGATTGGCAGGTGCTGATTGAGGGAGGTATTTTTGAATTCCTCCACCGGATTGTTTTGACGGACATCAAGCCCCCGGTTTTTCACGAATTGATGCGCAAAAGTGGTCCCCGTCTGAATGGGTGGGTCTATAAGGAACTGGCCAGGAGGGTTCCCTCGTTGGCAGGGTCTGCCTTTATGGACCGGCTGCAGGCGTACCTGGATGGCAATGACCATCCCCTGGAAAAGCAGCTGCTCCGGGCAGCCCATTATTTGGCCACGGAATGGGAATTCCGGATTATCTATCATATGAATCAGGGAATCTTTGGGGTGGAGGAAATCAAAACCGCCATTGCCGACGAAATTGAGGAACACACCAATTTGGCCGGGGTACAGAAGATTGCCATGAACGGGAAAACCCGGAAATTTGTGGACCTGATTGGGAAGCTTCGCTTCCAGAAACGCTGGTCCCAGTCCCCTCGGATGCCGGAAACCTCCGTTATGGGGCATGTGCTGGTGGTTGCCATTATGGGGTACTTCTGTGCCCAGTATATGGGAGCCTGCCCTGCCCGGGTGGTCAACGATTTTCTGGCCGGTCTTTGGCATGACCTGCCGGAGGTGCTGACCCGGGATATCATTTCGCCCATCAAACGTTCCATTGAAGGCCTGGATGAACTGATCAAGGAAATTGAGCAGCGGCAGATGGAAGAAATCCTGCTGCCCCTTTTGCCGGCAGCGTGGCATAAGGATATCCTCAACTTCACGGTCAATGAGTTCCGGAACCGGATTTGGGACGGGGGAGAACTGATTCTCCTGTCGGGGGATATCCCTGCCCAGTATAATGCAGACCGCTATAGCCCGGTGGATGGGGAAGTGCTCAAGGGCTGTGACCATCTGGCTGCCTTTATGGAGGCCTGGCTCAGCGTCCAATGCGGCATTTCTTCCGTTCATCTGACCCGTGTCATTGACGAATTGCCCCGTCAGTATAAAGGTAAAATTGTAGGGGGAATCCCGTTTGGCCGCATCTATCAACAGTTTATGGAGGATGACCCGGCTTCTGGAAAAGGCTGGATTGTTCAATGAATACAAAATTGTATACAAAATACATAAAAATAAACTGTTATTTCTGAATCATGCTATAATGTGCATGTAAGGGTTCACTAGATAATATTTTAGGAGGCGTTACAAATGAGTTTATTTGAAATGGCAAAGATCCCGATGGAAGAAGCTAGCAAGCTGATCAACTTGGATCCCAACGCTGAGGCTGTTATTTCTCAACCTGAACGTACTCTGGAAGTTAGCATCCCTGTAAAGATGGATGATGGCACTGTGAAGGTATTCACTGGCTACCGTTCTCAGAACAGCACCATCCTGGGACCTGCTAAAGGCGGCGTTCGGTACCATCAGAACGTGTCCATGGATGAAGTTAAAACTCTGGGTTTCTGGATGACCACCAAATGCGCAATTGCTGGTCTGCCTTATGGCGGCGGCAAAGGCGGCATTATCGTTGATCCTTCCAAGCTGTCCAAAGGGGAATTGGAACGCTTGACTCGTGGCTGGATCGACAAGATTGCTCCGGTAATCGGCGAAAAGAAAGATATCCCTGCTCCTGATGTTAACACCAATGCCCAAATCATGGCTTGGATGTGCGATGAATTCTCCAAGATCAGCGGCTCCTACGAACCGGGCTTTATCACTGGTAAAGCAGTTTGCATGGGCGGCTCCCTGGGCAGAACTTCCGCTACCGGCCGCGGCGTAATCACTGCAGCTCTGGAAGCTCTGAAAGTAGCTGGCAAGGATCCTAAGAAATCCACCCTGGCTATCCAAGGTTTCGGTAATGTAGGCAGCTGGACCGCTAAATGCGCTCATGATGCCGGCCTGAAGATTGTTGCTTTGAGCGACATCAGCGGCGGCCTGTATGACGAAAATGGCCTGGATCCCTACAAACTGGAAGAATACGCTAAGACCAATGGCGGCGTAATCAAAGGCTATCCTGGTGCAAAAGCCATCACCAACGAAGAAGTTCTGGAACAAAAAGTTACCGTTCTGATTCCGGCTGCTCTGGAACTGCAGATCACCGGCAAGAATGCTGACAAGATCCAAGCTGAAATCATCGTTGAAGCTGCTAACGGCCCGACCGATGCAGATGCTGATAAGATTCTGCAAAAGAGAGGCATCCCCGTTGTTCCTGATGTTCTGGCCAACGGCGGCGGCGTAACTGTTTCTTACTTCGAATGGGTACAAAACCTGTACAGATACTTCTGGACTGAAGAAGAAGTAGTTGAAAGACAGGAAAAAATGATGGTTAAAGCCTTCAAGAACGTTTACGATGCTGCTAAGAAGTACAACACCACCATGCGTGTTGGCGCTTACATCGTAGCCCTGAATGCTTTGGCTGAACCCATGAAGCTGAGAGGCATTATCTAAGCGAACCCTACAATCGGCTCACTGTACTGGGAAAGTACACAAAGCTCCAGGCAAGCAATTGCCTGGAGCTTTTCGTCTGTCTGGATAGGAAGGTCCGTATTTGCCTAGCCGTTTTCCAGCGGCTGGGGCAGCGGGAGCTTGTTCCAGAAGAACGAAGACGGGTATTGCAGCTTAAATAAGGCTTGCAATTTGCCGGGGAACATCGTATAATGTATACAAAATTATTCGACAACTTCATCTGATCCTTATTGGCATGGAAATGGTTTCCCCTGTTTCTGTCCGTCCGTAAGGCCTGAATGCATACCAAAAGGTATGGCAGTCAGGCCTTTTTTATTTGCCCAAAGGGCGGGGCTACAGGGTATTGCAGACTTGGGAGGGAAAATCATGAACAAAAATCAACCCATTGGTGTTATCGATTCCGGCGTAGGCGGCTTGACCGTCCTGAAATGGCTGAAGGCCAAAATGCCCCACGAAGACTTTATTTTTATTGGGGATACGGCCCGGACGCCTTACGGCAACCGGTCCCGGGAAGAAATTACTCGCTTTGTAGGGGATATGACGGCGTATTTAAATGAATGCCGGATCAAACAGTTGGTGGTAGCCTGCAACACCATTACGGTGCTGGGTACGGATACCATTCGGGGGGATTATGATTTCACGGTGATTGGCATGGATAAGGGCGGCCAATTGGTCCCTTCCCTGACCAAGAATAAACGGGTGGGCTTTTTTGCCACGGATTTTACCGTGTCCACCGGTGCCCATAAAAAGGCCATTCAGGCAGTGGATCCAAGCATTCAGGTGTTTGGCCAGGGTTGCCCCAAGTTTGTACCCTTGATTGAAGGGGAACGTTTTGGCAGCCCGGAGCTGAAGGCGGCCATCAAGGAATATGCCGATAAACTGCGGCAGCACCAGGTGGATACGGTGCTGCTGTCCTGCACCCATTATCCTTTTGTCCGGCAGGAAATTGAAGAGGAGTTTGGACCGTCAGTGACGGTTGTGGACCCGGCCGAGCAGACCACCCTGAACGCCATAGCGGACCTGGAAGCCCGGGGACTTGCCAAAACTGCCGGCGAAGGCAGTGTGGACATCTGCTTTACAGCGGACCTGGAGCGGGGACGCCGGCTGGCAGCCCGGATGCTGGATCCCAAGGACTGCCGTTTCCACCTCATTGACCTGAAAGCGGAACCAAGCATAAGCGCAGCAGTCTGAACCAAAAAATCCCTTCTCTCGCAGAACCCGTGAGAGAAGGGATTTTTCTTGTCAGATCAACGCTTTTTTCCAGGTGCCCTGGTGCCAGCGCCAGAAGAACACCAGTCCCCGGGTACATTCGTCCAGGGCCATGGCCAGCCAAATGCCGGCCAGTCCCCACAGCAGGTGGACGCCGAAGAACCAGCCGCCCAGTACGGAAAAGGACCACATGAAGATGATGCCGATGGTAATGGGGGCCTTTACGTCCCCGGCAGCATTCAGGGCCATAACCATGCACATATTCACGGCCCGGCCAATTTCCAGGAAGATGTCGATGAAAAGAATCACCTTCCCCAAGGCGTGGACTTCTGGATCATTGGTAAAGACGGAGAAAATCAGGTCGCTGTGGAAGTAGACCAAAATCGCCAGGGAGCCAGAAAGCAGCATGGAAACGAAGATGGTGAATTTTACCCGCTGGTCCACTTCCCGGTTGTTGTCCGCCCCTTTAAAGTAGCTGACCAGAATTTGGGTGGCCATAGCCAGGGATTGGGAGTACAGGTAGCTGATCATGGCAATGATGTAGGCATATACCTTGGTAGTGATTACCGCAATGCCAAACAGATTCACAAAGGTCATCAGGGTCGTCTGGGACAACTGGTAGGAGAAGGTTTCTCCTGCCGAGGGAATTCCCAGATACAGGAGCTTGGACAGTTCCTTTTTGGGGAAAGGCCGCAAATGGGAAAGGGACAGGCGGATGGGGGTCTTTTTCCGGCACAGGTACAGCACCAGCACAAGGCCCAGGGTTTTGGCCGTATTGGTGGAAATGCATACTCCCAGGACGCCCAGGGAAGGAATGGGGCCCAACCCGTGAATCAGCACCATATTGCCGCAGATGTTCAGGATGTTCATGACGGCGGAGCAGAGCATAGTTTCCCGCAGCAGGGAAAAGCCCCGGAGAAAAGAGATAAAGGCGGTGTAGGCGCTTTGGATAATGATAAAAAGCCCAATCCAGCGCAGATACAGGGTGGCATCCGGGTAAATTTCCAGGGGTACCCCCAAAAGCTGCAGGAAAAAGCGGGGAAACAGGAAAAGAATCAGGCTGATTAGGGTGCCCAGCGTCAGGTTCAGGGCCAGGGATACGGAGCAGACCCGGCTGGCCTGGCTCAGATTGCCGGCACCTCGGTAGTGGGCAATCAAAATGGTGGCCGCCTGGGAGAGCACGGATAGGGTCAAAATAATCATATTGATGATCATGTTGTCGTTGCCTACCGCTGCTACAGCATCCTGGGAATAGTGGCTCAGCATGAATTGGTCCATGTTGGGCACCAGCATCTGCAGACCGATTTCAATGAAAATAGGCAGGGACATGGCAAACACGGTCCATTTACTTTTGTATTCCTGTGGTGTTGTCATACTAGCCTCCAAAAAATAACTTCCTTGTTATCCTAGCACAGGGGGGAAAGAGTAACAAGGTTTCCAAAAAAGTTACGAATAGTGCCTTATTTCTGATAGAAATTTGCAGGAAACGGCGCATTCTTCCCGAAAATGTTTTAGTATAGACAGTTTGTTTCGGCTGCTTCCTCTGGCGGGTACCAGAGCCCAGGGCAGGAAACAGAAGGGAAGTGAAAGCCAGCATGGAAAATAGGGAAAGACGCGAAAAGATTCTTGGTTTGCTGCAGCAGGCGGAGAATCCGTTGACCGGTACGGACCTGGCCAGGGAATGTAAGGTCAGCCGTCAAATTATTGTAGGAGACATTGCCCTCCTGCGGGCTGGAGGAGTTTCGGTAATTTCTACCCCCAGGGGCTACCAGCTGACCACGCCTCAGCCGGCCGGAGTGCAGGAATCCTTTTTGTGCTGCCATGGCAAGGAGCAGGTGGCTGCAGAGCTGAATGCCATTGTGGACAATGGAGGAATTGTCCACAACGTGATGATTGAACATGAGGTCTACGGCTATATGGAGGCCCAGTTAAATCTCCATTCCCGCCGGGATGTGGCTCTGTACATCAAACGGATGGAAGAAACCAAGGCACCGCTCTTGGCCAGTCTGTCAGGAGGCGTACATTCCCATCTGGTGGAAACCGCCACGCAAGAAGAAATGGAAGCCGTGCACCAGGCTTTGCAGGAATTGGGCGTGCTGTATAATCCCAAATAAAATGCTCCCCAGGGGCGCATAAAAAAATTGCTGCCTTTGGGGGCAGCAATTTTTGTTGGGCAGGGAACCTGGGGGTTGAACAGCAGTTTCTAAAAATCATACAAAACCATATAAACATGATTATTTTGTAC